>NZ_DAMBGD010000004.1:0-264158 GCF_032060985.1 Mobilicoccus sp. | reverse complement strand
GCGACCGGCTCATCGGCACCCTCGACGGACCACCCGAGGGGCCCGGCACCCCCGTACGCTGGCGACCACCCGATCACCGCGACGGACCCACACTCGACGGACCCATACGCGGGTACGCGGCATGACGCCCAGAACGGCGACCGGCGCTGGCTGCACTGCGCATGCCTGACCGGAGCGCCTCCACCGACATCGCCGACACGCCATGACTGCTGACCTCAGCACGCGCCGGCGGTCACCGTGGTGATGGCGGCGGTGGTGCCGGGGCGCCGACTCGGGGTCGCGACCCTGATCCCGCCACGTTGCTCGACCCCGTCGCCGGCTTTCCTCGAGCGGCGGTGAGACGAGGCCTCAGAACGACCCGAACATCGTGCCGAGGGCGATGACCACGATGATCGCGAGGACGGGGATGACGACGGCGACGACGCCGATGTCCTTGTAGGACTGTCGGTGGGTGAGTCCGGTGACGGCGAGGAGGGTGATGACCGCGCCGTTGTGCGGCAGGGCGTCCATGCCACCGGAGGAGAGGGTCGTGATGCGGTGCATGAGCTCCATGCTGATGCCGTCGGCCTGGGCGCGGGCGGCGAGGTCGGCGCCGAGGGCCTGGAGGGCGATGCTCATGCCACCGGAGGCGGAGCCGGTGATACCGGCGAGGACGTTGACCGACACCGACGTCGAGATGAGCGGGTTGGGGCTCACCCCGAGCACGGCGTCGCGGATGATCGCGAACGCCGGCAGCGAGGAGACGACGGCGCCGTACCCGACCTCGGAGGCGGTGTTGAAGATCGGCAGCATCGAGCCGAGGGTGCCCTCGTTGAGCGACTGCTGCGCGTCGGCGAACCGGCGCCGGTGCACGACGAGGACGAACGCGATGGCGACGACGAGGGCGACGATGATGCCCCAGATGCCCTGGACGTCCTTGAGCGCGACCCCGCCGTAGGCCTTCTCGGCGAGGTAGGAGGTGTCCAGGCGCGGCAGGACGAGGTTGACCATGACCCAGTTGACGGCGATGACGATGACGACCGGGGTGTACGCGAGGGCCGCCGGCATGGTGGCGGACGCCGGGGGAGCCTCGACGGCGACGCTGCGGCCCCGGTCCGGGCCAGCCTCGAGTCCGTGGTGGGTGGGGTCGGTGTGGGCCTCGCCGGCCGCCAGCCTGTCGTGGACGCGGTGCCCGGTGCGTGGGGGCGGGGACATGAGGGGGCCGTCCTCGTAGCCCTCGCCGGAGTCGCGGGCCGAGTGGGCCCGGCGCGTCAGCCAGAGCATGCCACCGCCGAACATGATGACGCCCGCGATGACGCCGAGGCCGGGGGCGGCGAAGGTCGTCGTGCCGAAGTAGGGGGAGGGGATCGCGTTCTGGATCGTCGGGCTGCCGGGGAGGGCCGTCATCGTGAACGTGAACGACCCGAGGGCGATCGCGGCCGGGATGAGCCGCTTGGGGATGTCGGCCTGCCGGAAGAGCTCGGCCGCGATGGGGAAGATGGCGAAGGCGACGACGAACAGCGTGACGCCGCCGTAGGTGAGCACGGCGCAGGACAGCACGATCGCGAGGACGGCCCGCTGGGGGCCGAGGAACCCGACGATCGAGTCGGCGATCCGACGGGCGGCCCCGGAGTCGTCCATGAGCTTTCCGAACAGCGCCCCCAACATGAAGATCGGCAGGTAGGAGACGACGAACTTGCCGAGCGCGGGCATGAACACCTGCGTGTAGGTCGCGAGGACGGGGGCGCCCGCGATGATGGCCGCGAACAGGGCGCAGAGCGGCGCGAGGAACATGACGTTGATGCCGCGGTAGGCGAAACCGATGAGCAGCGCCAGCGAGGCGATGATTCCGATGAGACCGAGCGTCGCCAAGGCGTCTCCTTCGTCGAGGCGGTGGGGCGGCCGACCGCGCCGGGCCGGAGGGGTCGGACGGGTCGGGGGCTCGGCCGATGGTGAGGCCGCCGCGGCGCCACGAGGGGGTCGCCCGTCGTCGGGACGCTGCCGGATCGTCCTGAAGTGTAGGGGGGCGAGGGCCCGTGGGCGGGGGGAGCTGCCTCCTCACTTCCTCGGGAACGCCCCGCCACCGGCCGCGCCGCGCCGTCTCCTGCCGCGCCGGCTCACGACTCCCGTGCGGCCCGCGACCCGCCGCGCTGCCTCACGGGGCCACGAGGAGGAGGAGCGCCAGCCCGAGCAGGAGCAGGGAGACCGCGACGTCGAGGACGGCGGGCACCCTCCGCTGAGGCGGCCACGTCGGCGCCTGCCGCATCCGGAGCAGCGCGAACACCGCCCCCACGAACGCGCACGCGAGCAGCGACCCGAGCAGCCACACCGGCAGGACGTGCCACGGGCCGAGGACGCGGGCCACGATCGCGGCCGTCATCGTGTCGGCCACCGCGCCGAACAGACTCAGCCGTGACGAGGCCCGCCAGCCCCGCCACCAGGCCGACACGAGGAGCAGCGCGGCGACGGCGATCGGCAGCCAGGTCCCCGGGCTGGTCGGTGGCGATGCCGGGTGCGGTGCCGTGCGGTGGAGGAGCGCCGGGGCGATGTCGTCGACGGAGGTGTCGGAGTTGGACAGCACCACGGCCGCAGTCCTGGCCGCCCGGTCGATCGCGAGTGCCGAGCTCGACCCGCCGGTCCCGCCGTTGTGCCACAGGGCGGAGCCGCCCTCGACGGGGACGGTGAACCAGGCGAGGCCGATCCGACCTCCGTCGCCGGTGTCGACGAGCGGGGTGACGGCGTCCATCCCCGGCGCCGTCCCGGCGATGACCGCCTCGGCGAACCTCGCCATGTCGGCGGCGGTGGTGCGCGTCGAGGATCCCGCGGGGTCGTTGCCGGGTGAGGCCCACGCCCCGACGACGCGCCCGTTCGCCCGGTGGGGGGTCGCCACCCACGGTTGGTCGGCGTCGTCGCCGTCGACGATCGAGGTCGAGGTCATCCGCAGGGGCGTGAAGAGTCGGGCTCGGGCGAGTTCGGCCCAGGTGGCCTGCCCGGCGGCGCGGGCCTCCGCGTGACCGAGCAGAGCCATGCCGAGGTTGGAGTAGGCGAACGTGCCGGGGGACTCGAGCGTCTCCTCCCGCGCGGCGGCGATGACGTCCTCGGGGGTCTGGGCCCGGTAGGGATCTCCGCCCCGGACCGCGGTGAGCGCGCCCCCGAGGCCCATCGTGGACGGCAGTCGGGGCAGCCCGGAGGTGTGGGTCGCGAGGTGTCGGGGTGTCACCGTTCCCGCGGGTGTTCCGGCGAGCTCGGGCAGATACGTCGACAGTGGCGCGTCGAGGTTCATCTCACCGCGCTCGACAGCGTCGGCGAGGAGCATTCCCGTGAACGTCTTCGTGATGGACCCCAGCTCGTAGACGGTGTCCGGGCCCGGCGAACTCGCCGCGCTGTCGTCGTCGCCGAGCACCCCGAGGCCCGCGTAGGTCGTCTGCCCGTTCTCGACGCGGGCCACCGAGAGGGTCTGCCGTCCGCGTCCGTCGCCGACGGCGGCGGCGACGTCGGCGACGAGGCGGGGGTCGCCGGTGCTCTCCTCCCCGAGGTGGGTCCGTGGGCCGAGGGCGACGCCGACGAGCGCGCCGAGCACGATCGTCACGGCGAGGACCGCCCCGAGGATCGCGAGCATGCGGGGGCGGGAGTCCGAGGGTGTCGGCGAGGGGCTCAGTGCGGTGACGGGATTCGCAGGCATGGCGGGCCTTTCGGTCTCGTTCCGGGTGGGCGTCGGGGTGTCGGTCCGGGGCTGCGAGGGGGCGCTGGTCAGGCGGGCAGGGTCGCGGTGAGAACGACGAGCAGGGGCACGATGCGCTGAGCGGGGACCTCGTAGCGTCCCCGCCCGGCCGAGGCCAACCACCCCGCCGCGACGAGGGCACGCAGGTGGTGGTGGAGTTGCCCGGTCGTGCCGAGGCCCTCGGCCTCGGTGAGGGCGGAGGTCGTCGAGGTGCCGGTGAGGACGAGACGCAGGAGCTGGAGTCGGACGGGGTGCCCGAGGGCGGCGAGCACCGTGGCGGCGTCGTCCCAGTCCTGGGACAGGAGATCCTGAGGGTCGCGCCCCCACTGCCAGTGCGCCTCGCCGGCGGCCACGCGCACGTGTCCGGCGAACCCCACGGCTCCCGCGGGGTGGCGGGCGCGCAGTCCCTCCAGCATCCAGAACCGGTCGCCCGCGTCCGTGCCCCCGTCGCCCGAGGACGGGCCGTGCCCCTCGGTGCTCTCGGACGGCCCCGCTCGCGCCTGGTCCTGCTGGAGGGCCGCGACGGCGCGTTCGAGGGCGGCGACTCGGGACTCGACATCACTCACCCCACGAAAGTACGCACAAACGTAGAAACGATCAAGGGGTGGGGGCGAGCCGTGTGGGACACACCGCGGGACCGCCGGCAGCACGATCGAGCCGCCGACGGCCCCGTCGATGAAGGGGTGTGGTCGTTCAGAGGTTGCGCTGGTCGACGATGCGGCGCGCCTTGCCCACCGACCGTTCGATGCCGCCCTCGCCGACGACCTCCACCCTCGCGCTCGTGCCGATCCGGGACTTCACCTGCGCGCGCACGATGCTCGCCATGCCCTCGTAGGCCGACGTCTCGGCGCGCGGCGCCGCCTCGACCTTGATCGTCAGCTCGTCCATGCGTCCGGGGCGGGTGAGAACGCACTGGAAATGCGGTGTGAGACCGTCGATCTCGAGGATGATCTCCTCGATCTGGGTGGGGAACACGTTGACCCCGCGGACGATCATGAGGTCGTCGGTGCGACCGGTGATCTTGGCCATCCGCCGGAACGCGGGACGCGCCGTGCCGGGCAGGAGCTGGGTGAGATCGCGGGTGCGGTAGCGCAGGATCGGCATGGCCTCCTTGGTGAGGGACGTGAGCACGAGCTCCCCGGTCTGGCCGTCCTCGACGGGCGCGTCGGTGAGGGGGTTGACGATCTCCGGGTAGAAGTGGTCCTCCCACAGGTGCAGGCCGTCCTTGGACTCGACGCACTCCTGCGCCACGCCGGGCCCCATGAGCTCGGAGAGCCCGAAGATGTCGGTCGCGTGCATGTTCGCGCGCTCCTCGATCTCCTTGCGCATCGCCTGCGTCCACGGCTCGGCGCCGAACACGCCGATCTCCAGCGACGTCTCCTTGGGGTCGACCCCCATCTGCTCCATGACGTCGAGCATCGCGAGGAAGTAGCTCGGGGTGATGAAGATGACCCGGGGTCGGAAGTCGGTGATGAGCTGGATCTGCTTCTCGGTGTTGCCGCCCGAGGCGGGTACGACCGTGCAGCCGAGGTGTTCCGCGCCGTAGTGCACGCCGAGTCCGCCGGTGAACAGCCCGTACCCGTAGGAGACGTGCGCGATGTCGCCCGGACGTCCGCCCGCGGCGCGGATGCAGCGGGCCACGAGCGTCGCCCACGTCGTGATGTCGTTCTTGGTGTATCCGACGACCGTCGCCCGGCCCGTCGTGCCCGAGGAGGCGTGGACGCGCACGACCTGTTCGCGCGGCACCGCGAACATCTCGAACGGGTAGTTGTCGCGGAGATCGTTCTTCGACGTGAAGGGCAGCAGGCGGATGTCGTCGAGGCTGCGGATGTCGCTCGGATGGACGCCGCGCTCCTCCAACTGCGCGCGGTAGTGCGGCACGTGCTCGTACGAGGCGGTCACCGTGGCCTGGAGGCGCTCGAGCTGGCGGGCGCGCAGCTCGTCGATCGACCACCGCTCGGCGTCGTCGTACAGGTCGGGGCGGGAGTCGGTCTGAGGGAGGGACACGGGCGATCTCCTTCGATCGGGCGTGGACACGGCGTCGAGCGGGTGGTGCCGGGTAAGGCGGTGTCGGTCATCGGATTCGGGGGACCGGACGGGGGTGGGCATGGGGCGCGCAGGGGCGGTCAGGTGCGTGGCGGGGGGAGGGCACGCGAGCGGCCGCGGAACTCCGCGACGGCCCGGTTGTCGGACTCTCGGGTGACGGTGACGTCGGTGAGGCCGCTGCGACCTCGGACGACCCGTTCGGTGGCGGAGGCGAACAGCACCTCACCGAGGCGCACCGGTTCGAGGAAGTCGATGTCGCAGCCGGCCGCGACGGTCGGGCGGCCCGAGGCGTTGCAGGCGAGCGCGAAGGCGGAGTCGGCGAGGGTGAAGAGGTAGCCGCCATGGCAGATCTCGTGGCCGTTGACCATGCGCCGGTCGACCTGCATGCGCACGAGGGCGCGGCCGAGGCGCCCCGGTGCGGACCCGGGGGACCGCGAGGTGGACTCCGGGGCGGGTTCCGGCGCGGGCGAGAGGGACACCTCGACCGCACGCATCCCGAGCGCCGCGGAGGCGGGGTCGGCCGCCCACATCGCCCGGGCGTTCTCCACCTCCGGGCCGAAGGCGGACAGGTCCACCTCGACGACGTCGGAGCTCGACCCGGGCTCGGTGCGTCGTTCCGGGGCGGTGTCGTCCCGGTGATGTGCGGTCATGGGCGCTCCTTCGCGTCCGATCGCTGCTCGTCGTGGCGGTCCCGCACGAGGTTGACCCTCCGCGCGACACCGTGAAAGTGTAGGTGAACGTCCGGTCGGTAATTCACCATGCGCGCTGCCCATCTCGGAATCCCGCCGCGCCCCGAGTGCCCCGGAACGTCCTACCCGCAGAGCAAAGGGGCTGAGCGTGGCCGAGGCATTCCTCGTCGGTGGAGTTCGTACTCCCGTGGGTCGATACGGAGGAGCCCTCGCCGGCGTCCGCCCCGACGACCTCGCGGCACTCGTCGTCTCCGAACTGCTCTCCCGCACGGGCGCCGACCCGGCCCGCGTCGACGAGGTCATCCTCGGCAACGCGAACGGCGCGGGGGAGGAGAACCGCAACGTCGCCCGCATGGCCGCGCTCCTCGCGGGGATGCCCGACACCGTCCCCGGTCTCACGGTCAACCGCCTCTGTGCCTCCGGGCTGTCGGCGATCACGCTCGCCTCGCACATGATTGCCGCGGGTGCCGCCGACCTCGTCGTCGCCGGGGGTGTCGAGTCGATGTCGCGCGCGCCCTGGGTGCTCGCCAAGCCCGAGTCGGCCTACGCCAAGCCGGGAGAGATCTTCGACTCCTCCCTCGGGTGGCGGTTCGTCAACCCCCGGTTCGCCGCCGGTGGCGACCTCGACCGCGACGGCACGATGACGTTCTCCATGCCGGAGACGGCCGAGGAGGTCGCCCGCGTCGACGGTGTGTCCCGCGAGGACTGCGACGAGTTCGCCGTCCGTTCCCACGCGCTCGCGATCGCGGCCCAGGAGGCCGGTCGTCTCGCCGAGGAGATCGTCCCGGTGACCGTGAAGACCCGCAAGGGCGAGCACGTCGTCGACACCGACGAGGGGCCGCGCCCCGGCACGACCACCGAGGTCCTCGCCAAGCTCCGCCCCGTCGTCAAGGGTGGCAGCGTCGTGACCGCGGGCAACGCCTCGACGCTCAACGACGGCGCGTCGGCGGTCCTCGTGGCCTCCGAGAAGGCCGTCGCCGAGTTCGGACTCGCCCCTCGCGCGCGCGTCGTCACCGGGAGCGCCGCCGGCTGCCCCCCGGAGATCATGGGCATCGGGCCGGTGCCCGCGACCGAGAAGGCCCTCGGCATGGCCGGGTGGTCGGTCGGTGACCTCGGCGCCGTGGAGCTCAACGAGGCCTTCGCCTCCCAATCCCTCGCCTGCCTGCGGCGTCTCGGGCTCGACCCCGAGATCGTCAACCGCGACGGCGGTGCGATCTCGCTCGGCCACCCTCTCGGATCCTCCGGATCCCGCCTCACCGTCACGCTGTTGCGGCGGATGGAGGCCGAGAACGCCCGGCGCGGCCTCGCGACGATGTGCGTCGGGGTCGGCCAGGGCGCCGCCCTGCTGCTCGAACGCGTCTGAGCCCCGACCGCCCGACGAAAGGCCCCTCATGTCTGCACTTCCCACCCGCGTCGGTGTCCTCGGCGGCGGCCGCATGGGCGTCGGCATCGCCCACGCGTTCCTCGTCAAGGGCGCGGGCGCCGTCGTCGTCGAACGCGACCCCGCCGCGGCGGCGACCGCCGGTGAGCGGCTCGAACGCAACCTCCTCGCCTCGGTCGAACGCGGCGTCCTCGACAACTTCGACGTCGCCCTCGAGCGCACGACCCTCTCCTCCTCGATCGAGGACCTCGCCGGGTGTGACCTCGTCGTCGAGGCGGTCCCCGAGGACCTCGACCTCAAGGCCGAGATGCTCGCCGCCGCCGAGGGCGTCATCGACGCGGGCGCCGCACTCGCGACGAACACGTCGTCGCTGTCGATCGACGCGATCGCCTCGCGACTCTCCCGCCCCCAGCGGTTCATCGGGCTGCACTTCTTCAACCCCGTCCCGGCGTCCTCGCTCGTCGAGATCGTCGTCGGTGAGGGCACCGAGGACTCCCTCGTCGCCGACGCGCGGGGGTGGGTCGAGGGCATCGGCAAGACGCCGATCGTCGTCGCCGACGCGCCCGGATTCGCCTCCTCGCGCCTCGGGGTGTTCCTCGCGCTCGAGGCGATGCGGATGGTCGAAGAGGGCGTCGCCTCCGCCGAGGACATCGACGCCGCGATGGAACTCGGCTACAAGCACCCGAGCGGGCCGCTGAGGACGACCGACATCGTCGGCCTCGACGTGCGCCTCCACATCGCCGAGTACCTCGCCTCCCAGCTGGGGGAGCGCTTCGCCCCGCCGCAGATCCTGCGCGACAAGGTCGCCGCGGGTGACCTCGGCCGCAAGACCGGCAAGGGCTTCTACGACTGGTGACATCGGCAGTCGCCTCCCGCACCCGACCCGACCATCGATGACGAGGAAGTCAGCAATGTCGAGCACGACCACGGCCCCGATCGTCCCCAGCTACGTGCAGGGAGGATGGTGGACCCCGCAGGATGCGCAGGGCAGCCCGGTGCGGGATGCCGCCACCGGTGAGGAGATCGCGCGCGTGAGCGCCGACGGGCTCGACGTCGCCGCGGTGATCGAGCACGCCCGCACGGTCGGACACGCCGCGCTCGCCCGCATGACCCTGCACGAGCGGGCCCTCGTCTGCAAGCAGCTCGCCCAGTACCTCGAGACCCGCAAGGACGAGCTCTACGAGCTCTCGTTCCGCACGGGAGCGACCAAGCGGGACAACATGATCGACGTCGACGGCGGCATCGGTGTCCTCTACACGATGTCCTCCAAGGGGCGCCGCGAACTGCCGAACGCCAACGTCGTCATCGACGGACCGGTCGAGGTGCTCTCGCGGGACGGCAGCTTCCTCGGTGAGCACGTCCTCACCCCGTTGCCCGGGGTCATGGTGCAGATCAACGCCTTCAACTTCCCCCTGTGGGGGATGCTCGAGAAGTTCGCGCCCGCGCTCGTCGCGGGGGTGCCGAGCATCGTCAAGCCCGCCCCGCAGACCGGATACCTCGCCGAGGCGTGCGTGCGGATGATGCTCGAGTCCGGTCTCGTGCCCGAGGGGGCGTTGCAGCTCGTCTCCGGCGACGCCGTCGATCTGCTCTCCCACCTCGACTACCGCGACGCGCTCGCCTTCACCGGGTCGGCGACGACCGCGCACGCCCTCCGCGAGAACCCCCGCGTCCGTGAGGGCGGGGTGCGGTTCATCTCCGAGGCCGACTCCCTCAACGCCGCGATCCTCGGCCCGGACGCGACGCCGGACACGCCGGAGTTCGCCGCGTTCGTCACGTCGGTCATGGTCGAGATCACCGCCAAGGCCGGGCAGAAGTGCACGGCGATCCGCCGGGTCATCGTGCCCCGCGACCGCGTCGAGGACGTCGCCCGGGCCGTCCGCGAGAAGATCGACCAGAAGATCGTGCTCGGCGACCCCCGGGCCGACGGCACGACGATGGGCGCCCTCGTCTCGCTCGAGCAACTCGACTCCGTGCGGTCCGGTGTGCAGCGACTCATCGACGCCGGCGGCCGGCCGCACGGCTCGCTCGAGGCCCCCGAGGTGCTCCGCGCCGACGGGTCTCGCGGTGTCGTCGAGGACGGGGCGTTCATGTCGCCCGTCGTCCTCACCTTCGACGACGCGGATGCCGACCTCGTCCACTCGCTCGAGGCGTTCGGGCCCGTGACCTGCGTCATCGGGTACAGCGATCTCGACGACGCCGTGCGTCTGGCCGCCCGCGGCGCCGGCTCGCTCGTCGCGACGGTGTGCACGAACGACCCCGACGTCGCCCGCACGCTCGTCACCGGCATCGCCGGGCACCACGGTCGCGTCCTCACCCTCAACCGGGAGGACGCGAAGACCTCGACGGGTCACGGGTCGCCCGTGCCGCACCTCGTCCACGGCGGGCCGGGGCGTGCCGGCGGCGGTGAGGAGCTGGGCGGCGTCCGGGCCATCAAGCACCTCATGCAGCGCACGGCGATCCAGGGGTCGCCCGCGATGCTCACGGCGATCACCGGGGTGTGGCACAAGGGGGCGCCGAAGCAGGCCGCCGGGTGCGAACGCTTCGGCGGCTCACCCGAGCACGTCCACCCCTTCCGCAAGGCCCTCACCGAGCTGCGCGTCGGGGACGCCCTCGTCTCGGACCTGCGCGAAGTGAGCCTGGAGGAGATCTCCGCCTTCGCCACCGAGACCGGCGACACGTTCTACGCCCACACGAACGAGGAGGCCGCCGCGGCCAACCCGTTCTTCCTGGGCATCGTCGCCCACGGCTATCTGCTCGTCTCCTGGGCGGCCGGGCTGTTCGTCAACCCCGACCCCGGGCCCGTCCTCGCGAACTACGGCCTCGACCACCTCCGGTTCGTCACCCCCGTCGCCGCGGGCGACGCGATCCGCGTCGAACTCGTCGCCAAGCGGATCACCCCCCGCGTCACCGACGAGTACGGCGAGGTCGCCTGGGACACGACGCTCTACAACCAGAACGACGAGATCGTCGCGACCTACGACGTCCTCACCCTCGTCGCCAAGGAGTGGCCCACCCCTTCGGTGGGGTGAGGCTCGACGAGGCGGGGACGTCGGTACGGCGCGCGAGTCGGTCGTCGGACGCGGCGCGGCATCACGGGGTCTGGCGGGCGGGGTCGGTCTCCGACAGGTACGCGGCGAGAACGGCGTCGGCCCCGCCACTGACATCGACGCTCCAGATCGCGGTGGTGGCGAGGCCGCCGAAGTTCTTCGACCCGCTGTACTCGTTGCCGCTGCCGCACTCATCCGTCATCACCCAGAAGACGCGGGTGCTGCCGTGATGAAGGCTGATCTCGACCGCGCCCGGGCCTCGGCACAGAAAATGGACCTCGACCGTGGAGCCTGCCGGAATGCGCAGGGTGCCGGGGCGATCGCCGCTTCGTGCCGACCCGGCCCAGACGAGGTCGGTGGGCAGGAGATGCGGGCTCGTGCTCCGTACGGCTGCGTCGTACTCGCTCCCCGTCGGCAGGGCGGGGACGGCCGGCGTGGAGGGGGAGATGCTCGTCGTCACCGGGGGGACGGGCGTGCGGTGCGGTGACGTTGGGGCGGGGGCGGGCGATCCCGGCGCCGCGCACCCGGCCGACAGCACGAGGATCACCGGAAGGATCGCCGCCGCCCGCGTCGGGAGTCCCAGCACCCGCTCTGACCGCATGGCTCAGCGTAGGACGGTTCCGCGAGTCCCTCGGCCGTTCCACCGGTGTCGTTGCGGCGGTGACTCAGCGTCGGGCGTGCCCCAGGTGGCGGGTGATGAGCGCGGCGGCGTCGGTGGGGTCGTCGACGGAGATCGTGAAGGGCCCGCGGTCGAGGTCGAGTGTGAGGGCGGGGCCGGAGCGGAGGATGAGGTCGGCGCCACGCTCCGGTGACCAGCGCACTCCGAGCCCGCCGAACTCCGCCGCGGTGACGGTGACCGCCCGGGCCGAGCGGATCACGCGATAGGGGATCTGCCCCCGGAGTGCGGGGAGGCCGCAGGTCACCGTGACCCCGTGGCTGCCGACGACGACGCCCACCCTGCGTAGTGCCGCCGCGAGCAGGCCGATGATCGCCGCCCCGACGGCGTCGCGCCGGCGCGGCCCGGCCATCGCGCGGGCGAGGAGGGCCCCGCTGCCGGCGCCGAGCGTGCCGAGGGCCCACGGCGCCAGCGAACCGTCGGTGGCGACGACCGCACGCACGTCGTCGAGGTCGACGTCGAGGGGCTCGGCGGGGCGGTGGTCGTCGAGGCCGCGGGGGAGGAACACCGCGGCGGCGGCGCCCGCGACGGCGCCGAGAATGAGGGCGGTGGTGTGCTTCATCGTGCAGCTCCTTCGTCGAGGTGTCGGTGGAGGTCGTCGAGGGTGAGGCCGGCGCGCCGTCCGGCGTCGAGGAGGTCGTGGACCGCGCGGGCCACGGCCGCGGTCTCCGGCGCGGCGACGACGATCGCGCCGCGACCTCGTCGCAGATGGATGAGCCCGGCGTCGCGCAGCTCCGCATACGCCTTGAGGACGGTGTGCACGTTGACGTCGAGCGACTCGGCGAGGTCTCGGGCCGCGGGCAGGCGTTCGCCGACGCCGACCTCGCCGCGCGCGATCGCGCCCCGCAACCCGGTGACGAGCTGTTCGTGCAGGGTGCGTGGTGCGCGCGGGTCGATGGTGAGGATCACGATCTCAGCTTATTGCTCTAGTTTTCATAGAACAAGACTCTGCTTGAGCGTCGATGTCGCGGTGGATGTCGGTGTCGCTCACGGGGCGATGGCATGGATCGCCATGGCATCGTAAGCGAGTTCGAGACAAGCCTGTGGAGCACTGGTGCGGCGTCCATTGGTTCGATAGAATCGAGCTAGTCAACGAGGATGGGATCGAATCTGTGTGCGAGGGGGTGCAGGGTCATGGTGGCAGCTGATCTCGGCCCGGTGGCGGTCCTGACCCCGCCGCCGCACTGGGGTGTCGGGCGAGAGATTCCGGCCGAGGTGTTCGAGGGCCTGTCGGAGGAGGAGCTCCTCGCCGAGATGGAGAACCTCGAGCGGCTCACCGCCTGGCTCGCGGCGCGGGCGGTGTCGTTGACCGAGCGGCTGGTCCTCGCCCGTGAGGAGGCATCTGGGGAGGTCGTGGCGCCCGCATCGGTCGAGCCCGGTGAGTCCGGTGGGGCCACGCGCGCGGGGAAGCTGCATCGGGCCGAGGTGCACGCCGGGCTGGAGGACGAGATCGCGTTGGCCACGGGCATCGGTGCGCGGGCCGCGCATGTGCGGCGCGCCATGGTGGTCGGGGACCCCGAGCATGCTCGACCGATCGTGGCTGCCCTGGCTCGGGGTGAGGTGTCCTGGGCGCGGGCGATGCAGGTGTTCTCGGCGGTCTCGCTCCTGTCGCCGGAGGTGGTGCCCGGAATCGTGGAGGCGCTCACGGCGCCGTACCCCGCGCGCAGTGTCCACGGCGTCGGGGGATTGCTCGTGCCACAGCCGGTCTTCACGGCCCGCCTGGCTCGTCAGGTGGCCAGGCACTCCACCTCGCGGCGGCGTCACCGCGCGGCGTTGGCAGATCGGTGCACGTGGGCGGTACTCGACCACGAGGAGGGCACCGGCCGGTTCACCGTGACCGGGCACGCAGGGCGGGTGGCCGGGGCGCACGAGCGCGTCGACGAGATCGCTCGGCGTCTTCGGAGGGAGGGCGATGCGCGCAGTCTCGCGCAGTTGCGGTCGGACCTGGCGTTGGACCTCATGCTCTTCGGGGAGTTGCCCGCCTCGCATGCGGCGCTCGGGGAGTTGCCGCCGGCGCGCGTGCAGGTGAGCGTGTCGCTGGCGTGCCTGTTGGGGGCGGTGGAGGAGCCAGGGGTCCTCGACGCGGTGGGACGCCGGGAGTGGGTGGCGGCGCCGGTGATCCGGGAGATGGCCGTGGCGGCCGGATCGGTGTGGCAGCGTCTCGTCACCGATCCGGCGACCGGGTATCTCGTCGACCTGACCAGCACCTCCTACGCCGTCACCGGCCGCCTGCGGGAGCGGGTCCTCGCCCGTGACGGCATCACCCGGGCACCGGGACGGGTGACACCCGCACGGCGGTGCGACCTCGACCACGACCTCGACCATGCCCTCGGCGGGGCGTCCTCGGAATCGAACCTGTCGGCCAAGGATCGTCGCGGGCACAACCACAAGACCCGACGCACGTGGCGCTCGGTGCGGGAACCGGGGATCAACGGGGACATCCTGTGGGTCACTCCCGCCGGGCGGACCTACGCCACCAGCCCCTGGGACCACCGCGATCTGAACCCGACACCACGGCTCCACCGCACACCCGACGGCGCCTCGACGCAGGGTCGGCGACCCGATCGGGTCGCGCACCCCCACCCGGCACCTCCCGAGCCGCCACGTGGCGGTGCGCCTGCACCATCCCCTGCGCCCGCACCACCCGCGGCCCTTGCCCCGCCGGATGAGGGCGTGCGGGGAGTCGGGCGCGGGAGCGAGGCTCGGCTCCATGACGTGTCGACGCCTGCCGAGCCGTCGCGTGGCGGGTCCGCCTCGGGCGAGGCGACGGATCCCGCGCCGACGTCCCCGCTACACGGGCCACAGGTGTCGCCCCTGCACGCCCTGTGCCGGGTGGTGACGACCCGGCCGGCGGTGCTCCCTGCGCCCGTGGCCCTCTCGGCGGACGGGGTGCGGCGGCAGGCCGAGATCGGGGGAATCCGCGTCGAGGAGGCCGAGGCCGACGTCCGGGCGCTCATCGACACCGCGTTCGGACTCTCGGCAGGCGACTCCGCCCCACCGTCATGGCTGTGGGAGGGCGATGCCGAGCCCCGCGGGATCCGCGTTCGCCGTCCCCGCCTCCGGCCGTCACCGCCCACGCCCTGGCGCGAGTGGTCGGCGGGCCCACCACCGTTCTGACGCCTCGGCGCACGGTCTCGCTGCGGTCCGTCGACGAGCGCCCCGGCGACACGCGTCGGCGAGGCGAGGACGTTACTGCTCGTCCGTGTCCGTCCCGTTGCAGTCAGGGCGTGGGGAAACGGCGCAGGGCCTCGAGGTGGGTGACGAGATGCGCGGCGGCCTCGGGGCGGGCGCGGCAGGTCGACATCGGCACCTGACCGAACACCCGACGCGACAGCGGTGTCCGCAGGAGAGCGGCGGTGGCCTCGGGGTCCCAGGCGACGCGCACGAACCGCGCCGGTGGGGTCTGCCCGGTCGCCGAGCGCTCCTCGATCGCCTCGACACGACCGACGGCGCACACCTCCTGCCGACGGGAGAGGTACGCCCACATCACGTCACCCGCGCGCATCGCGCGGAACCCGGAGCGCAGACACCAGCGGTCGATCGGTTGGGTGCGGCCGATGCCCTCCCAGACGGCGGTGGCGTCGAGGCGTGTGCGCCAGTCCCGCGGGAGGTGTGCGGCGTGGGCGACCGGGTCGATCGGCAGGAGCCAGTGCGTCGCGTCGGCCGTGACGACCACGGCACACACCCGCGGGCGCGCAGGCGAGGGACTCTCAGGCGAGGGACCCTCAGGCGAAAGGCTGTCGGAGGCGTCGGGCACCGTCGTGGTCATGTACAGCGTCCTCGCCGTCGCCGGGTATCGGTCTCTGCGCGACGTCCGCGTCCCGCTCGGGCGGCTCACCGTCGTCACCGGCGCCAACGGTAGCGGCAAGTCCAACCTCTACCGGGCGCTGCGGCTGCTCGCGGACTGCGGGCAGGGGCGGGTCGTCGCCTCCCTCGCCCGTGAGGGAGGGTTGTCGTCGGCGCTGTGGGCAGGCCCCGAGACGCTCGGCGGCGCCCACCGCATCGGACGCGTCGAGGGCACTCGGCGTTCCGAGCCCGTCTCGCTGCGCCTCGGCGTCGCGGGTGAGGAGCACGGCTATCTCGTCGACCTCGGCCTGCCTCCGCAGACCCCCGCAACCGCCTCGTACTTCCTCCGCGACCCGGAGATCAAACGGGAGGCCGTCTTCGGCGGGGGCGTCCTGCGGCCCGCGACCACGCAGGCGCGACGCCGCTTCGCCCGAATGGAACGGCGGACCGACGAGGGATGGGAGGCAGGCGAGGTCGATCTGCCTCCGCACCGCAGCATGCTCACCGAGTACGCCGACCCCGCCGCCGCCCCCGAGCTGTGGGCGATGCGTGCGCAGCTGCGGGCCTGGCGGTTCTACGACGGGTTCCGTGCCGACGTCGACGCCCCCGCCCGCACGCCGCGGGTCGGCACGCGTACTCCGGTCCTCGCCGACGACGGGGCCGACCTCGCCGCCGCCCTCGCGACGATCCTCGAGGACGGCCGATCCCCGGTCGAGGAGTACGTGGCCGAGGCCTTCGACGGGGCCCGCCTGAGCATCGTCGAGACCGGCGGGCTGTTCGACGTCGCCCTGCAGCAGCCGGGGATGCTCCGGGGGTTGCGTGCCGCCGAGCTCTCCGACGGCACGCTGCGCTACCTGCTGTGGCTGGCCGCGCTGCTCACCCCGGAGCCGCCGCCGCTCATGGTGCTCAACGAGCCCGAGACGAGCCTGCACCCCAGCCTGCTCGTTCCGCTCGCGCGCCTCGTCGCCGAGGCCGCCCGCCGCACCCAGGTCCTCGTCGTCACCCACTCGGCGGTGCTCCTCGATGCGCTCGGCGGGCGGTTCCCCGGACTCCGGAGTGGGAGCGCACCCCTCGGTGGCGATGACGAGGCGGTGGATGCCGTCGACGCCGCCGCGCGACCGGGGGTGGTCACCGATCATCGACTGATCGAACTCGTCAAGGATCTGGGCGAGACCCGGGTCCTCGGGCAGGGGCTGCTCACGACCCCCACGTGGGAGTGGGGGCGACGGTGACCTGAGCGACGGAATCCGCGAAACCACAGGCAGCGCAGGTTCCCGTTGGCAAGACTGGCGGGACAGGCGGCTGCCGGAGCGGCCGATCCCGGCGTCGTGGTGGCGCCGACGAGGAGGAGGCGGTCATGCAGTACATCCCCGAACCGTTCAAGATCAAGATGGTCGAGCCCCTACGGATCACGACCGAGGACGAGCGTCGGAGCCTGCTCGCCGCCGCCGGGTACAACGCGTTCTCCCTCAAGGCCGACGACGTCTACATCGACCTGCTCACCGACTCCGGCACGAACGCGATGAGCGACACCCAGTGGGCGGCGATGCTCACCGCCGACGAGTCCTACTCGGGTGGGCGCAGCTACTACCGGCTGCTCGAGAACGCTCGTGACCTGTTCGGGTACGAGTGGATCCAGCCCGTCCACCAGGGCCGTGCGGCGGAGAAGGTGCTGTTCCCCGTGCTCGTCGACGAGCCGGGCAAGTACGTCATCTCCAACACGTTCTTCGACACCACCCGCGCCCACGTCGGCCTCGCCGGCGGCCGCGCGGTCGACTGCGTGTGTCCCGAGGCCTTGGACTCCCTCCACGAGGCCCCGTTCAAGGGGAACATGGACGTCGACCGGCTCGCCGCGCTCATCGAGGAGTACCGACCCGAGAACGTCGCGGGCATCGTCATGACGATCACGAACAACTCCGTCGGCGGGCAGCCGGTCTCGATGGCGAACATGCGGGCCACGGCCGAGCTCGCCCGTCGCCACGGCATCCCGGTCGTCATCGACGCCGCGCGGTACGCCGAGAACGCCTTCTTCATCCAGCAGCGCGAGGAGGGGTACGCGGACACGAGCACCCGCGAGATCACCCGCGAGTTCTTCGCGCACGCCGACATCTTCACGATGAGCGCGAAGAAGGACGCGATCACCAACATGGGCGGGCTGCTCGGGGTGCGTGAGAAGGGCGAGCACGTCCCCGACGTCATGTCGCTCGTCATCTCCAGCGAGGGGTACCTCACCTACGGCGGCATGTCCGGGCGCGACCTCGCGGCCCTCGCCGTCGGACTCGTCGAGGGGCTCGACGAGGGATACCTCCGCTACCGGGTGGGGCAGAGCGCCTACCTCGCCGCGCGCCTCGACGAGGCGGAGATCCCCTACCAGCGGCCCGCGGGCGGCCACGCCGTGTTCGTCGATGCCGGACGCCTTCTGCCGCACATCCCGTGGAACCGCTACCCCGGGCACGCCCTCGCGATGGAGCTCTACGTCGAGGCGGGGATCCGCAGCTGCGACATCGGCTCCTACCTCATGGATCGCGACCCCGAGACCGGCGAGGAACGCCGGGCCCCGTTCGAGTTCACCCGACTCGCGATCCCGCGCCGGGTCTACACCCAGTCCCACCTCGACGTCATCGCCCAGGCCCTCGCCGAGGTCCGTCTGCGGGCCGACTCGGTCACGGGGTACGAGATCGTGCGTGAACCCAAGGTCCTCCGCCACTTCACCTCGGTGCTGCGTCCCGTCGACCGCTGAGACGCACGGGTGGTGGCCGTCACACGCGCGCCGACACCCCTCCGGTCTGAGGCCACGGGCCCTCTCGCCGCGAGACACTGGAGGCGCACGTTCCCGCGAGCACAGGAGGCGCCATGAGCATCGAGACCACACGGGACTTCACCGGGCAGGTCGTCATCGCCACCGCGATCGGCTCGACGGAGGCCGACTCCCGCGCCGCCGAGCGATGGGGGGCCGCCCACGCCGCGCGTCGAGGCGTGCCCGCCGTCCTCGCCGGGGTGTTCGGGGTCGGCATCTCGGCCGGGGACATCGGCGGGTTGTACGCGCCCGAGATCATGGACCCGGTCACGTTGCTCGGCGAGGCGCAACGGTCGGCCGAGGAGGAACTCGAGGCCCGTCGCCGGGAGCTGCTCGCCGAGCAGCCCGCCCTGCGGCTCTCCTGCGCGGCACTCCCGGGTCACCCGGGCGCGGTCCTGGCGGACGCCTCGGAGACCGCGGATCTCGTCGTCCTCGGGACGCGCGGCCTGGACGGGTGGAGCGGGTTGCTGCTCGGGTCGATCTCGCAGTACGTCACCACCCGCGCCCGCGGGCCCGTGGCCGTCGTGCCGTCCCACCTGTTCCAGGACCTCACCGACGACGACCCGATCGTCCTCGGCGTCGACGGCGAGAGCGACCACGGCGCGACGCTCTTCGCCTTCGACGAGGCCCGTCGTCAGGGTCGACCCGTGGTGGCCGTGCACTCCTGGCGCCGTGGGGACCCCGAGGCCGCCCTGCATGCGGAGTCGGTGGACGGTGGCGGCCTCGACGAGATCCTCGAGGCCGCCCTCGCTCCGGTGGTGGAGCGCTATCCCGACGTCGAGGTGCACCGGCAGATCGTGCGCGGAGACGCCGAGATCGCCCTGCTCGGGGCCTCCGCCCGCGCCGCGATGCTCGTGATCGGGACGCGTGGGCGGGGCGAGCTGCGCAGCGTGCTGTTCGGGTCGACGAGCGTCCGCCTGTTGGGCCGGGCCTCGTGCCCGGCGGTCGTCGTCCCCGAGGACCCGAGCTCCCGCAGGTCGGGCGAGCCGGCCGCCGTCACCGCACCCCGCGGGGAACGACGCGGTGGGAGCACCGCGGTCGCGGAGGTGCTCGAGTTGGAGCGCGAGACCCTGTCGCCGGAGTGTCGTCGCGACGCCGCCCGCCTCGACGCGCTGCTCGCGGACGACTTCCACGAGTTCGGTCGCTCCGGCGGGGAACTCACGAAGGGGGCCGACACGGCGCGGCGGATCGCCGAGCATGCGCGAGCCCAGGAGGTGGACGGGGCACAGGAGACTCCGGGGGTCGAGAACCTCCGCGGCACCGAGCTCGCCGACGGCGTCGTCCTGGTGACGTACACCCTCGACACCCAGGGGCGTCGCTCGAACCACACCTCGATCTGGCGCCGCGACGATCACTGGCGCATGGTCCACCACCAGGGCACGTGGGTGGAGGACTGAGCCCGACCCGCACCCGTCCGATCGGGACGGGTGCGGGTCGGGGAGGTGCCGGGGCTCGAGGGCTCTCGGCTCAGTGGCGCTCGTCGGTGCGGCGACGGTGCTCCTCGATGAGCTTCTTCTCCTCCGGCCCGACGAGCGCGATGAGGACGATGGCGACGACGGCGAAGGCCGTGAGCATCGCGAACGTCGGCCCCCACCCGTAGTGCTGGGCGACGAAGCCCACGCCGGAGGACGCCATCGTCGCGCCGAGGACGTACCCGAACAGGCCGGTGAAGCCCGCGGCCGTCCCGGCGACGTGCTTGGCCGACATGTCGAGGGCCTGCAGGCCGATGAGCATGACGGGCCCGTAGATGAACGCGCCGATGAAGAACAGGTAGACCATGAGCACCCAGTACGGGGTGCCGACGGGGGCGAGCCAGTAGAGGACGACGAACGCCGCGACGCCGGCCATGAACGTCACGCCGGTGCGGGACCGGTTGCCGCGGAAGATGCGGTCGGAGATCCACCCGCACGCGAGGGTGCCGAAGATGCCCGCGAGTTCGAACAGCGAGAAGCCGGCGATGCCCTTGGTCACGGAGACGTGGTGGACCTCGGAGAGGTAGGTCGGCGCCCAGGTGAGCACGCCGTAGCGCAGGGTGTAGACGAACACGTTGGCGAACGCGAGGAGGACCATCGCCCGGTTCGTGAGGATGTGCTTGCGCACGAGCTCCCACGTCGACAAGGTCTCGAGCTCCGTGGTGTCGGAGTCCACCTTGTCGGGGTCGTCGCGGTACTCCTCGATGGGCGGAAGCCCGACGGAGGCCGGGGTGTCCCGGATGAGCCAGAGACCCAGGGCGGCGACACCCAGCGCGATGAGCGCGGGGAACCAGAACGCGGCCTGCCAGGCCCCGCCCGTGATCGCGAGACCCGCGGCGGCGGCGGCGCCGACGGCCATCCCGCCGACGTTGTGGGCGCAGTTCCAGATCGACGTCTTCCACCCGCGTTCGCTCGTCGAGAACCAGTGGACGAGCACCCGGCCGCAGGGCGGCCACCCCATGCCCTGGAACCAGCCGTTGACGAACATGACGATCGCGAACATCGCGAGGCTGCCCGACACGGCGGGGACGAACGCGACGACGAGGTTGGCGAGCGCGGACAGGGCGAGTCCGATGGGGAGGAAGTACCGCGCGTTCGACCGGTCCGACACCATCGCCATGAAGAACTTGGCGAGGCCGTAGGCGATGAGCGCGGAGTTCGCGATGAGGCCGATGCCGGCCTTGTCGATGTGCCCCTCGTCGAGCAGGATCTTGGCGATGAGGGGGATGTTGTTGCGGATGAGGTAGAACCCGGCGTACCCGATGAAGATCCCCATGAACACCTGGAATCGGAGCCGGGGGTAGCGGGCGGTGATCTCGTCCTGGGGGAGCCGCGGCGCGGGCGGCGGGGCCGCCAGCCAGCTCGTCGAGCGGCGGTGGTCGGTGTGAGGGTGCCCGGAGGCGGGCGCGGTGGTGCTCATCTGTCTCTTCCGTGGGCGTCATCGGGCTGCGGCGGGCCGGGCCGGCGTCGTCGCCATCCTCAGCGTGGACGGCACGGGCGGTGACGGACAGGGGGACTCGGTGACGCTTGGTGACAGGCGCGTTACCGGGGCGGACGGCGCGGACCCCTCGGCCCGGGAGGTGGCAGCAGCCACGTCGCATCGTCGGCGACCTCGAGGAGGACGTGGTCGTCGAGCGCGATCGGCCCGGTCACGGGGCCGGTGGCGACCGCGATCCCGGCGTCGGTCTCGATCGCGTACTCCCACCGCTCTCCGACGTAACGTGCCTCCTGGACGAGGCCGACGGCGCCACGGATCTCCGGGCGTGCCCGCGTGGGGGGCAGGGGTTCGAGGGTGACCGCATGGGGACGCACGACGAGGGTGCCCCGGTGCGGGCTCCGGGCCGCCTCCGGGTGGGCGGGCACGAGGCGATCGGAGCCCCAGAGATGGACACGGGCGAGGGCCGCCTCCCGGGTGGGGGTGACGTCGACGGCGAGCAGGCCGGCGGACCCGGTGAGGTCGGCCACGAACGCGTCCGCCGGCCTCGTGTACACCTCACGGGGTGGACCGACCTGACGGATCCGACCCCCGTCGAGGACGACGACGACGTCCGAGGTCGACAGGGCCTCCTCGAGGTCGTGGGTCACGTGCAGGACCGTCCCGCCGAGGCGGCGTTGCGTCCGCACGACGAGGTCGAGGAGCCGGCGGCGGAGTCGCGCGTCGAGGCCGGCGAGCGGCTCGTCGAGGAGCAGCACCGAGGGGCGCAGCACCCAGGCGCGGGCCAGCGCGACCCGGCGGGCCTGGCCACCGGAGAGACGGTGCGGCAGCTGGTCCGCCACCGCCACGAGCCCGAACTGCAGCAGTGCGACCTCGAGACGCTCCCGGCGTCGAGCCGCCGGGACGTCGTGCAGGAGCAGTCCGTATTCGACGTTCTCGGCGACCGTCCTCTCGGGGAAGAGGGTCTCCTCCTGGAAGACCATCGCGGTGGGCCGCCGACCGGCCGGGACCGTCGTGATGTCGATGCCGTCGACGGCGACCGTTCCCGGTGAGGGCCGTTCGAGCCCGGCGACGAGTCGGAGCAGCGAGCTCTTGCCGGACCCGGAGGGCCCGACGACGCTGACGAGGGCGTCACCGGGGAGGTCGAGATCGACGCCGGACAGGGCGGCGCCGGGAGCGTCCGGGTAGCGCAGCGAGGCCCCCGTCACCCGGAGACGACCGCTCATCGGGTCACCCCCCAGGGGTCTCTCGTCTCGGTGGGGGCGGGATGAGGGCGAGGGGGGCCGGGGGCCGTGAGGATCGCCACGACGCCCACGAGGACACCGAGGGTGGTCGCCATCGCGCAGGCGTCGGCGAGCCGGCCGGACTCCGCGGCGGTGACGAGTTCGACCGGCAGCAGGGGCGTGCGGCTCGTGGCGAGCAGCGCCACCGGTGCGAGGGTGGCGACCGAGCGGGCGAACGTCGTCGCCGTCTCGGCGCCGACCACGCCGCGCAGAGCGGGCAGCCACACGTCGCGTCGGAGGTCGGAGCGGCTCGCCCCGAGGGTGAGGGCCGCGTTCGTGGGAGCCGTCGGGAGCCGCCGCAGCGCGTCCGCCACGGTGGTCGCCGTCGTCGGGAGGGACGCGAGGACGAGCACGACGACGAGGAGCAGCCACGTCCGGCGTTCGAGGACCGAGGCCCCCGACGGCAGGAGGTGACCCGCGGAGGAGCCCGTCCGGGTGAGGACGAGCCACGCGAGCAGGCCGAGCACGAGCGAGGGCACGGCGCCGAGCAGCACGACGACACGTTCGGGCCGGGCCGAGCGGGCACGGGCGAGACGCTCACCGAGCGCGAGACCGAGGGGGAGGGAGATGCCGGTCGCGAGGAGGCCGGCGAGGACCGAGTCGGCGAGGGCCGTCCGGAACGGCCCGGCCAGGACGCCGTGGAGGTGTGCTGTGGTGGGACCGGTGCGGTCGAGCAGGCCGACGGCGCCGAGGAGGACGACCGCAAGGGAGAGGGCCACGGCCGCGGCGACGGTGACCCGGACGCCGACGACCGCCCGGGCCCCCCGGCCGCGGGGCGGGTGCCGGCGAACGGGTGCGCGGTGGGTGACGGGCCGGGCTCGGCCACCGAGGTGTCGCGCCGCGAGGGCCGTGAGCAGGCACAGGCCCGCGAGGGCGACGCCGTGCGCGGCCGCCTCGGTGAGGTCGTTCTCGGCCGTGGCGGCCTCGAACAGTCGGGTGGCGACGACGACGTAGTCACCACCCAGCACGAGTGGGTCGGCGAGGTTCGCCACCGTGTGGGAGACGACGAGGAGGGCGGCGATCGCGAGGGAGGGGCGAAGGGCGTCCGCCTCGCGGCGAGCGAGGTGGCGGCGGTCGGCGCCGAGGTCGGCGGCGGATTCGGCGACCCGCGGGTCGAGCAGTTCGATCCCGTGGAGGAGCACGAGATAGGCGTAGGGGAACGCCGACAAGGTCGAGGCGAGGACGAGGCCGGGGGCTCCGTAGGCGATCGGTTCGATGCCGAGGTGACGCGTGAGGAGTCCGTTCCCACCGGCGAGGGCGAGGAGGGCGAGCGCGATCGTCGGCGGGGGGAGGAGGAGGGGCGTCAGGCACAACGCGTGCGCGAGACGCCGACCCGGGAGGTCGTGGTGGACGTGGGAGTGGGCCGCGGCCCAGGCCGCCGTCGTCGTGAGAGCGCCGGTGAGGGCGGCGAGGACCGCGGTGTTGCGGAGCACGACCCCGTTGCCGCCCCAGACCCGGCCGAGCGCCGTGCGTTCGACGAACGGCGTGTGCTCGAGGATCCCCGTGCGGGGGAGGATCCCCGCCGGATCGAGGAGTCCGGCGGGGCCGAGAAGGGCGACGACGAACGCCGACAGCGCGGCGAGGGCGGCGATCCGGGCGATCGGCACGTGGCCGCCGTGACGACGGGTCACGGCCGGACCTCGGTGGCGAAACGGGCGACGACGGCCTCGGTCCCGGCGGCGTCGTTCGTGGACGTGACGAGGAGGCGGACGTCGGCGGGGAGGAGGAGTCGAGGGTCGGCGTGCACGTCGGAGCGTGTCGGCAGTTGGGGGACCTGGACGGCGCGCCCCACCTCCTGGCCGGCGCGCGAGGTGGCGAAGTCGACGTACGCGGCCGCCCACTCCGGGTGCCGGGAGGAGGCACTCCTCGCCACCGCCCCCACCTCGGCACCGGTCCCCTCACGGGGGTAGGTGACGAGGAGCGGACGGTGGGCGGAGTCGAGCCGGACGCAGTGCTGGGTGAAGGTGACCGCGACCGCGACCTCGCCGCGGGCGACGGCTCCGGCGGGCGCCATGCCGGACCGCGTGTACTGGAGCACGTTGCGGTCGAGGCGGCGGAGCCAGGCGAGGGCGGGAGCCGGACCGCCCAGGCGTCGGACCTGGACCCCGACCATCGTCGTGCCGGTGCCGGACGTCACCGGGTCGGGGGTGGAGACCCGACCCGCGAGCCGGGGGTCGAGCAGGTCGTCCCAGGAGCGCGGCGGGGCCACGCCGAGGTCCGCGAGTGCCTTCGCGTCGGAGCAGAATCCGAGGTTGCCGCGATACACCCCCGTCCAGGCGCCGCCCGGATCGCGGTCGGCGGCCGGGATGGCCACCGAGTCGGCGGTGGCGTGGGGGGAGAGGAGCCCGCGACGCGCCGCGAGGGCGTAGAGCTCCGCCGGCCCTCCGTGCCAGACGTCGACGTCGACGGCGGCCCCGTGCTCCAGCCGCGCGAGGGCCTCCCGCGAGGACAGCCGGACCGTGGACACCGGGATGCCGGTCCGGCGGGTGAACTCCGCGGCCCAGCCGCGGCAGAGGCCCTCGACGGACGAGCACAGCACCGACAACGACTCGCGCCGGTGCTCACGCACGACCTCGGTCCCACTCCACACGAGGAGTGCCGCGCACACGACCGCGGCGAGGATCGCGCGGGGAGCGGGGACGCGGCGTCCGTCCCCACGCCGACCCCTCACGGGTGACCCTCGGCGAGATGGGGCATGAGGTAGCCCGTGCCGCGGACGGTGAGGACGAGGCGCTCGCCCTCCTCCCCGAGATGCCGACGCAGGCGGTAGACCGTCGTCTTGATCATGTCGTGGCCCCCGGCGGTCTCCTCGGTGAACCACACCTCGTTGAGGAGGTCGCGCCAGGTGACGACGGAACCCGCCCGCCGCGCGAGGACGGTGAGGAGGCGTTGCTCGACCTCGCTGAGGCGCAGGGTCCGCCCCGCCCACGTCGTCGTGCGCGCCTGGACGTCGATGACCAGGGGGCCGTTGCGGAGGACCTCCGGCGCCCGGGCCCGGGTGCGTCGGACGAGGGCCTGGGCGCGAAGGGCGAGCTCCCGTGGGGAGAACGGCTTGGTGACGTAGTCGTCGGCACCGGCGAGGAAGCCGTCGACACGGTCGTTCTCCGTGCCCTTGGCCGTGAGCATGAGCACCGGCACGTCGGAGACCGTGCGGATCCGTCGGCACAGGTGCTCCCCGCTCGCTCCGGGGAGCATGCGGTCGAGCACGACGAGGTCGAGGTGCCGGTCCCGGATCAGCGTCCAGGCGGCCTCCGCGGTGCCGGCGGTGACGCACGTGAATCCCTGCGTCGACAGGGCGAATTCCACGATCGCGACCATCTGTCGTTCGTCGTCGACGACGAGCGCGACGGGCGCCTCGTCCGGGGTCGCGGCCGTCATCGCCCCCGCGTCCTCTCGGCCGTGCCGTCGGGACGTCGGGTCGCCTCGGCCGGATCCGCCGCGGGGTCCTCGTCGTCACGACGACACGGAAGCGTGATGAACACCGTCGTGCCGCGTTCACTCACCGTGTCGACGAGGACCCGGCCCCGGTGTTCGGCGAGGATCGACTCGGTGATCATCATTCCCAGCCCGGTCCCCGCATGGGAGCCGTCGCCGACCGCGAACGGCTCGAAGAGCGCGCTGCGCTCCTCCTCGGTCATCCCCGCGCCGTCGTCGTGGACGGCGACGACGGCCTGCCCCTCGTGGTCGCCGACGTCCACGTGGACGGTGGCGCCGGGCCCGGCGTGCCGCACCGCGTTCGTCACGACGTTGACGAGGGCCTGCCGCAGGAGACCGGCGTCGCCCTCGACGACGACGGGGCGCCCCGCGCCGGCGAGGCGGATCGGGGTGTCGTGGATGCGCCGCAGCCCCTGCACCGTGTCCTGCGCGAGTTCGCGCAGGTCCACCGGTGCCACGTCGAGCTGGAACAGGCGGCTCGACATCCGCGCCTCGGTGAGCATGTTCTCGGCCATCCCGACGACCTGGTCGGCGTTGAAGACGATCGTCGTGACGAACTCACGCTGACGGTCGTTGAGCGGCCCGGGCGTCTCCTCCAGCAGGAGTTCCGCTGCGCCCTTGACGAGCGCGAGGGGGGTGCGGACCTCGTGGGAGAACACGCTCGGCCGCTCCAGCCGTGCGGCGAGCAGCGACCGTGCCTCGGCGGCCTCCGCGCGGGCACCCGCGAGCTCTCGGCGGGTGCGCTGCCAGGCGCCGAGACCCCACACGGCAGCCCCCGTGGCGACGACGGCGACGGCGACGAGGACGGACACCTCGCCAGTCTCGCAGAGCACGTCCGGCCCGTGGCTGCCCGCAAGAGGGGCGGTGCGCCCCTCAGCTGCTCGCCATGTAGGCGGAGGTGCCGATGCCGCGGAACACGAGGGTGCTCACCGCGTCGGCGAGTTCGGTGGGGGAGACGCGCCCGTCGGGGCGGTACCACTCGACGGTCGAGTTCATCGCGCCGAACGCGAGCCGGGCGACGACGGAGGGGTCGAGGTCGTCGCGCACGAGCCCGGCGCGCTGGGCCTGGGCGACGACGTCGGTCATGCGCGCGTCGAAGTGGCGGCGTCGTTCGAGCGCGGCGGCCTCGACGGGGCTGTTGCCCCGCAGGCGCAGCAGCAGGCGGACGAACGGGCGGTACTCGACGAGGATCCCCACCATCTCGGAGACGAAGTGCTCGAACCGCACGTCGAGGGTCTCCTCGGAGTTCTCGACGCTGTCCAGACCCGCGTCGAGCGCGTCGAACGCGGTCTGCAGGGCGAGGGCGAGCAGCTCCTCCTTGCCGTCGATGTGGTGGTACAGCGCCGACTTCGACACCCCGAGGCGCTCGGCGATCATCCCCATCGTCGTCGCGTCGTACCCGTGCTCGTCGAACGCCGCCACGGCGGCGGAGATCACGGCGCGCTGGTCGTGTCCGGGGCGGCCGCGACGCGGAGCTCTCTCGCTCATCCGGGCAGTCTGGCACACCGGACGGGCCCGTGCGGGCGGCCCTCTGGGCGGTACCGGGGGCGCAGGCCGCAGCCCCGGGGTCGTCTTGACGCGTCACCGACCCCCCATATACTGAACCGACGGTCGGTATTGTGCCGCCGGGTGCCGAAGGGTCGACGACGACCCCCGCGACGAGCTCGAAGGTGACGACGCATGAACCCCAGGCCCGATCTCAAGTCGGTCGACACCGCGCCCGACACCCCGCCCCCCGCCGCGACGCGCGGCGACACCGATGTCGAGACCGACGCCCAGGCGCACTTCGACGCCCTCATCGCGGCCGACGAGCGCATCGAACCCCGGGACTGGATGCCGGCGGCCTACCGTAAGACGCTGCAGCGGCAGATCTCCCAGCACGCGCACTCCGAGATCATCGGCATGCAGCCCGAGGGCAACTGGATCACCCGGGCCCCCTCCCTCAAGCGCAAGGCCATCCTCATGGCCAAGGTGCAGGACGAGGCGGGGCACGGGCTCTACCTCTACTCGGCGGCCGAGACCCTCGGCATCTCGCGCGAGGAGATGTACGAGCAGCTCATGAGCGGCAAGGCGAAGTACTCCTCGATCTTCAACTACCCGGCGCAGACGTGGGCCGACGTGGGCGCGATCGGGTGGCTCGTCGACGGCGCCGCGATCTGCAACCAGGTGCCGCTGTGCCGGTGCTCCTACGGCCCGTACGGCCGAGCAATGGTCCGCGTGTGCAAGGAGGAGTCCTTCCACCAGCGCCAGGGGTGGGAGATCCTCTACGCCCTCTCCCACGGCACTCCCGAGCAGAAGGCGATGGCGCAGGACGCGGTCGACCGCTACTACGGCCCCGCGCTGCAGATGTTCGGGCCGCCGGACGCGGACTCACCGAACAGCACCCAGTCGATGAACTGGAAGATCAAGCGGTTCTCCAACGACGAACTGCGTCAGCGTTTCGTCGACATGATGGTGCCGCAGGCCGAGGCCCTCGGGCTCACCCTGCCCGACCCCGAGCTGCGCTGGAACGAGGAGCGCGGCCACTACGACTACGGCGACCTCGACTGGACGGAGTTCAAGGCCGTCATTGCCGGTCACGGTCCGTGCAACGCCCAGCGTCTCGCCCACCGCGTCAAGGCGCACGAGGACGGCGCCTGGGTGCGTGAGGCCGCCGCGGCCTACGCCCGCCGGGAACACGACGCCGACACCGCCGTCAAGCACGCCTGACCCCCACCCCTCCGAGCGGAAAGACGACGATGTCCGACCAGAACGCCGCCCCCGCCACCGACGCCACCTCGGGGCCCCACGACGGATCCAGCGCCCCCCTGTGGCCCCTGTGGGAGGTCTTCGTCCGCGCCTCCCGCGGCCTGTCGCACGTCCACGCCGGCTCGATCCACGCGCCCGACGCGGCGATGGCCGTGCGCAACGCCCGCGACCTCTACACCCGCCGCAACGAGGGCGTCTCGGTGTGGGTCGTGCCCGCCGACGCGATCACGACCTCCGACCCCGACGCCAAGGGCGCCTTCTTCGAGTCGCCGCAGGGCAAGAACTACCGCCACGCGACGTACTACACGCGCAGCGAGGGAGTGAAGCACCTGTGAGCCAGTTCGACAGCGCCACGCAGGTCAGCGCGGGTCAGGCCCTCACCGCCGAGGACATCGCCGCCGCCGGCCTCCACGCGGAGGAGGAGGTCGCGCAGTACGCCCTCCGGCTCGCCGACGACGCGCTCATCTGCTCCCAGCAGCTCGGCTGGTGGATCTCCCGTGCGCCGGAGCTCGAAGAGGACATCGCGATCGGCAACATCGCTCTCGACCTCCTCGGCCACGCGCGCTCGCTCTACACCTACGCGGGCACGGCCTGGGACAAGACCGAGGACGACCTCGCCTACTTCCGCACCGAGTACGAGTTCCGCTGCGCGCACATCGTCCAGGTGCCCAACGGCGACTTCGGGCAGACGATCGCCCGCCAGCTCGTCTACAGCCTCTACGCCGTCCACCTCTACGAGCGGCTCCGGTCCAGCGCCGACGAGACGCTCGCCGCGATCGCCGCGAAGGCGGTCAAGGAGGTCGAGTACCACGTCGACCACGCCTGGCAGTGGACGATGCGCCTCGGCCTCGGCACGGAGGAGTCCGCCCGGCGGATGCAGGCCGGTCTCGACCTCGTGTGGGCCTACGTCGAGGAGCTCTTCGAGGACGACGACCTCACCGAGCGCCTCGCCGCCGCCGACGTCGCCGTCCGGCCCTCCACCCTGCGGGCTCCCGTCGTGGCCGCGCTGGAGCGCGCGGTCACCGAGTCGGGCCTGCAGGTGCCCCGGACCCCTGCCGCCGTCACCGGTGGGCGTCGCGGCGTGCATCGCGAACACCTCGGCTTCGTCGTCGCGGAGATGCAGGTCATCGCCCGACGGTTCCCGGGGGCGACCTGGTGATGTCCGCCACGCGGCCCGTCTCCGCGGCCGACGCCGCCGTGTGGGATCTCGCCGCCACCGTCGCCGACCCCGAGGTGCCCGTCCTCACCCTGGAGGACCTCGGCATCCTGCGCTCCGCCTCGGCCACGCCGGACGGCGCGGTCGTCGAGATCACGCCCACCTACTCCGGCTGCCCGGCCGTGGGACGCATGCGCGACGACGTCGCCGACGTGCTGCGGGAGGCCGGCTACCGCGACGTGCAGGTGCGGGTCGTGCTCTCCCCGGCGTGGACGACCGACTGGATGAGCGAGGAGGGCCGCCGCAAGCTCGCCGACTACGGCATCGCCCCGCCCGACCCGGCCCACCGTCGCCCCGCCGACGCGCCCCGCTTCGGGGGGACCCGGCTCGCGCTCTCGGTGAAGTGCCCGCGCTGCCACTCCCTCGACACCCGCGAGGTCACCCGCTTCGGGTCCACGGCCTGCAAGGCGCACTACCAGTGCCGTTCCTGCCTCGAACCCTTCGACTACTTCAAGGTGCTCTGATGCCGCTCACGACCACCCCTCGCCGCCGCGCCCAGTTCCACACCCTCACGGTGTCGGCGGTGCGGCCTCTCACCGACAACGCCGTCGAGGTCACCCTCGCGGTCCCCGAGGAACTGGCCGACGACTACGGCTACGTGAGTGGCCAATACGTCGCCCTGCGCAAGGAACTCGAGGGCAAGGAGGTGCGGCGCAGCTACTCGATCTGCGCCCCGCCCACCCGCGGCGAGCTCAAGATCGGCATCAAGCGCGACCTCGGCGGCCTGTTCTCCAACTGGGCCAACGACAACCTGCGCCCCGGCGACGACATCGACGTCATGAGCCCCACGGGCGCGTTCACCTCCAAGCACGGCCCGCACGGCATGACCGCGCTCAACGACCCCGAGGCCATCGCCGAGGAGTCGACCGGCCTGTCGCGCTACGTCGCGTTCGCGGCCGGGTCGGGCATCACCCCGATCATCTCGATCGTCCGCTCCCTGCTCGAGGCCAACCCGAACGCCTACATGAACCTCGTCTACGCCAACCGCGCGGCGATGGACGTGATGTTCGTCGAGGACCTCGCCGACCTCAAGGACCGGTTCCCCACGCGCCTCGCCGTCCACCACGTGCTCTCCCGCGAGCAGCGGCTCTCGCCGACGCACTCGGGACGCATCGACGCCGAGAAGCTCCGCTCGATGTTCGGCACGATGATCCGCCCCGAGGTCGTCGACGAGTGGTTCCTCTGCGGGCCGTACGAACTCGTCCAGCTCATCCGCGACGAACTGTCCTCGATCGGGATCTCCGACGACAAGGTCCGCTACGAGCTGTTCTCGACCGGTGACCCCAAGGCCGCGCCCGAGGCCAACGCCGGGCGGGCCGTCGTCGCCGACCCCTCGGGGGCGAACATCTCGATCACCTTCCGCCTCGACGGTCTCGAGGGGCAGGTCGAGAGCCCCAAGAGCGCGAAGGAGACCCTGCTCAACGCGGCCCTGCGCGTGCGCGGTGACGTCCCCTTCGCCTGCGCCGGCGGCGTGTGCGGCACGTGCCGCGCGCAGATCGTCGAGGGCGAGGTCGACATGGCCGAGAACTACGCCCTCGAACCCGACGAGGTCGCCGCGGGCTACGTCCTCACCTGTCAGTCCCGTCCCACGACCGACGCGGTGACGGTCAACTTCGACGCCTGAGTCGCCCGCGTGGGCCACCCGCGGGCCTCACCCGTGGGTGAGACGCCCAGCGAGGATCGTCGCCGCCACGCGCATCTCCAGCAGGGAGTGCGCCGCCTCGGCGGCGTTCCCGCTCGCCGCGTACGGGTCGGCCTCGAGCAGGACGACGTCGCCGGGGGCGCCCGGAGCGAGGGTCCCCTGACCGTCGAGGCTGCACGCGAGCGCCTCGGCCACCGTGAGGGATTCCGCGGGTGACCACGGCTCCCTGTCGTCCGCGCTGCGGTGCACGGCCGCGGCCATCGCGAGCCACGGGTCCAGCGGTGAGACCGGGGCATCCGAGCCGAGGCGCAGGGTCGCACCGGCGTTCCGGAGGCTGCGGAAGGGGAAGCAGCGATCGGTGCGGTCCGGCCAGCAGTGGTCGGCGACGTCACGGTCGTCCCAGAGATGCGCGGGCTGGACGCTCGCGGCGATCCCGAGGCGGGCGAGCCGGGCGACGTCCTCCCGACGCATGAGCTGGGCGTGCTCGATCGTGCCGCGCGCACCCGTGGCCTCGAAGGCGTCGAGGGCGTCGCGTGCCGCGGCGTCGCCGATGGCGTGCAGCGCGACCTCGAGGCCGTGGTCGTGGGCGACACCGAGCAGGGAGGCGAGCTCCTCGGGGTGGACGTTCTGCACCCCGTAGGCGTGGTCGAGGTCGTTCGCGTCGGCGTACGGCTCGCAGCAGTACGCGGTGCGGGTGTTGAGGGACCCGTCGGAGATGATCTTCAGCGGCCCCGTCGTGAGCAGGCCGCTGTCGCCGACGGGATCACCGGTCCGCAGCCCCGCGTGGAGCACGTCGTCGAGGCCGTCGGGGTAGGTGCCGATCCGGACGCGCAGGGCGTCGACGCCCTGCACCGCGACCCGGTCCGGCCACAGGTCCACGCCCCGGGCGAACTCGAGGTCCACCACCCCGGTGACGCCGCGGGCCGCGGCGCCGGCCACGGCCGTGCGGTACCCGGCGAGGGCACGCTCGCGCAGGCCGGGCAACCGATCCTCGAGGACGGGGAACACGTCGAACCACTCCTGCTCGTAGACGTGCTCCTGGCGGTGGGGCAGGCCCAGCAGGTCGAGGGCGGGGGTGTTGAGCCATGCGGAGTGACAGTCCGCGCTGATGAGGACGACGGGCAGGCTGTCCGTCACCGCGTCGAGCGCGGCGACGGTCGGCTGCTCGGACCACGTGGCCGCGCGGTATCCGAAACCGCAGATCGTGTCGCCCGCTCGGCCCGGGAGGGCGGCGACCTCGTCGGCGACGATGCGGGTCGCGTGGGCGACGTCGTGCGCGGCCGAGATGTCGAGGCGCGTCGAGGTGGCCGACCACTGCCCGAGGTGCACGTGGGAGTCCCAGAGCCCCGGGATGGCGAGGCGGCCGCCGCCCTCGTGGACGGTCTCGCCGTGCCGCCGGGTGAGCCGTGATCCGATCTCGGTGATCACGCCCCCGGTGATGCGCACGTCGACCGGTTCCGTCGGCGCGGACCCCGGCGGTGACCCTGCGCGGTCCCCGCGTCCGTCCGCCTCCCCGGTGGGCTGGGCGTGATTCGTCGCGTCGATCTCGACGAGACGCACCTCGCGGACGAGACAGTCGGACACCAGGGCCTCCTCGTGGGTCGGGCGCGCCCGCGCCGCCGTGCGGTCGTCGCGGCGCCCCGCGTGATCGGCGGCCGGTCGGCCACCGAGTGCTCACTCTGACATCTCCGGAGCGCGCCGGTGACGGATCGGGGACGTCGCGGGACGTCGAAACGCCCCTCAGGTGGGGTGGGCGCCCCGCAACCGGCCGGGAGGCCGTGGATCCCGCCGCGGCGGGCGGCGGTGCCCCCGGGAGGAACGCGACCGGTCAGCAGGTGCGCAGGATGGCGCGGACGGCGGCGCCGACGACGACCTCGTCGTACCCCTGGGCCCCGTCCTCCGGCCGCCGGTCGTCGCCGCCGGGCAGGCCCTCGGTGACGTAGGTGACGGCGCCGGTGAGGATGGCACGACGGGTGCTGTCGTAGTGGGCCCAGCCGGCGAGGAGGGCCTCGAGGTCGGGGAGGACGCAGTTCGCCGCGGCGTCCTGCGCGTGGAGGGCCGCGGCGAGGTCCGCGGGGTCCTCCGTGGTGTGCAACAGCGGAGCGACGTCGCTCCAGAGCTCACCCAGATCACGCCGAAATCGGTCGAGGACGACGAGATTCGACAGTGTGGCGGGTGTTACGACAGACATGGTCACCAACTCGGCATGTGCGGGAAGATCCCATGCTAAGAGCTCGTCCCACCTCCTAGTAGGGCCCTCCGTCCATCGTCATCCCGACTTGCGTGCATCGTCATCGTCCCGTGACCACCGGCGGTCGGGTCGCGTGTGTCGGGGCCGGCCGGCGGGACCGACGGCCCTGGCGGAGGTGTCGGGAGAGACGTGACGCGAGGGGGTTGGGCGGCGCCGGGACGAACCTGCGAGGATCGGCACGGATCCGGTCGGCGACGGCGCCCCACCGGGGGCGCAGAGCGAGGAGTGCGTGACATGACGAAGATTCGGGTGGCAGTCATCGGGGCGGCGGGGCGCATGGGCAGCACCGTCTGCGAGGCCGTCGAGGGGGCCGACGACATGGATCTCGTCGCCCGCATCGACGTGGGCGACGAGCTCGGCGACCTCGGCGGCGCGCAGGTCGCCGTGGACTTCACCGTGCCGGAGGCCTCGCCCGGCAACGTCGCCCACTGCCTCGCCCACGGCGTGCATGCCGTCGTCGGCGCGACGGGCTGGACTCAGGAACGCCTCGACGTCGTCGCGCGCGACCTCGAGCAGCACCCGGAGCTCGGGGTCCTCATCGCCCCCAACTTCGCCCTCGGGGCGGTGCTGATGATGCGCTTCGCCCAGGAGGCGGCCCGCTTCTACGAGTCGGTCGAGATCGTCGAGCTGCACCATCCGCGCAAGGTCGACGCCCCGTCGGGGACGGCCGCGAACACCGCCCGGCTCATCGCGGCGGCCCGCAGCGAGGCGGGGCTCGGTGCCGTGCCCGACGCGACCGAACACGACCCCGACGGTGCCCGCGGCGCGCAGGTCGAGGGGATCCACACCCACGCCGTGCGCCTGCGTGGCCTCGTCGCCCACCAGGAGGTGCTGTTCGGTGCCGAGGGGGAGAGCCTCACGATCCGCCACGACTCCTACGACCGGGTGAGCTTCATGCCCGGCGTGCTCACCGGCATCCGCGAGGTGGGCGGTCGCCCCGGTCTCACCGTCGGCCTGGAGAACTACCTGGACCTGTGACGCAGGGCGTTCACAGGACGAAGGCGCGTCCGCCGATGCGGTGCCGGCCGCGACGGTAGACCGGCCGCATCTCGTGGAACAGGTCCTCGTAGGCGTCGAGCATCGCCGTGAACGACAGGCGCGCGACGGCGTCGGCGCGCACGGTGCGACGGTCGAGGGCCAAGGCCGCGTCGACGACCGCGGCGAGCGCGGCGCCGGCGTCCCCGGTCGGGCCGGGGTCGGGCACCGTGAGGCCGCCGAGCGCTCCGACGACCTCCGGCAGTCCGCCCCGGGCCAAGGCGACGACGGGCGTCGCGCACATCATCGCCTCGGCGGCGACCATGCCGAACGGCTCGTCCCAGCGGGGCGTGACGAGGCAGACGCCGCTGTGGGCGAGGACCTCACGGATCTGCGGGTGGGACAGATGCCCGAGGTAACGGATGCCGTCCCCGAGCAGCGGTTCGACGTCCTCGCGGTAGTGCACGGCGTCGCTCACCGGACCGACGATCGACAGGTTGCGCCCCGAGAGACGGGCCGCGCGGATCGCGATCGGCAGACCCTTCTCGGGGGTGATCCGGCCGACCCACACGAGGTCCGGCCCGCCCGGCCCGGCGCGGAACAGTGACTCGTCGACCCCGTTGGGGATGACGTCGACCTCGGGCAGCGTCGTCCACAGCCGCGCCATCGCCGTGCTCACGGCGACGTAGCGCGACTCCGGCGCGGCGAGGGAGGCGCCGTGCTCCATCCACGGCAGCGCCGGGGTGTGCAGGGTCGTGAGGACCGGCGCGGGGATGAGCGGGCTGAACGCGAGCGGCAGGTGGTGGAGGCTGTGGTTGAGGACGAGGTCGACGTCCCCCCGGCGCAGGATGTCGGTGACCGCGGCGGTGAAGACGTGGTGGTCGGTGAGGAACTTCGGTTCCGGCAGGTGGGGGTCGAGCAGGGCGGTGTCGCTGAGTGCGGGCGGGCCCGGGTAGGCGACGAGTTCGTCGGCGAGGTCGCGCGGCGTGGCCTCGTGCGCGTAGAGGCGGACGAGGTGGCCACGCCGTCGCAGACCGGAGACCAGCGCGGCGACGACGGACTCCATGCCGCCGGCGTACGGCTCCTCCAGGGGATTCCAGTTCGGCCCGATGACGGTCAGTCTCACCGGCGTCCTCCGCTCGAGTCGGTGTCCGGGTGGTCGGTGCGGGCCGGGTGGGGCGGGTCCTCGAGGCCGAGGGCGGTGGTGAGGAGATCACGGAGGCGGGTCTCGGCGTCCCGTCCGAGCGCCCCGCGACGGACGAGTTCCCGCACGCACACGAGCCCGAGGCCCATCGCCCCGTAGGCGCCGCAGGCGAGGACGGCACCGGCGCGCAGCAGATCGACGGGGAGCGCGGTGAGGCGGGCGAGATCGCGGACGTAGAGCAGATCGGCCTCGACGAGGTGGCGGGCATGCGCCTCGAGGGGGTCCTCCCAGATCACCGGGGCGAGTGGCCACGTGCGTGTCGTGACGAACGTGTGCGGGACGAAACCGGCCGCCCGCAGGCGGGTGTCGACGTCGGCGAGGGTGGGTCCGTCCTCGTAGAGGCGGTGGAACCCGACCTCGACCTGCACCGCGACGCACGTCCGAAGCACACGGGACGCGCCGTCGAGGATCGCGGGCTCACTGCCCTGCACGTCGAGCGCGAGCAGATCGGCGCGCGCGACCTCGGTGTCGTCGAGGCGCACGGTGTCGACCTCGTCCCGGCCGACCACCTCGGCGAGTCGGGGGAAGTCGGTGAGGACGGCGAGCTGGGCGGCGTCGGGTTCGAGGAGGGAGGAGAAGCCACCGGCCGCGCACCGGCGCAGGGTGTGGCGGCCACCGTCGCCGACGGCGTGCGGAAGGTACCGGGAGAGCTCCCCGGCGCGGGCCTGGAGCTCGGCGAACGCCGCCGCATCGGGCTCGAACCCGGTGACCGTCGCGAGACCGGCGGCGAGGAGGTCGGCGTAGGCGGGCGGCTCCCCGACGAGCGGGCTCGCGCCGACGTCGACGACCTCGACGGGGCGGTCGAGGCCGATGAGCGTGGCGAGGCGGGACAGGTCCGCACCCGTGAGGCGGGGGCCGAGATGCTCGGTGAGGGCCCTGTCGGTGCGCTGGGTCGTCATGCGCGCTCCTTCGTCGAGTGCGGGTGGGTCGCCGGTGTGGTCGGGGTGGCCTCTCGTGCCACCGGCAGGGTCCGGGGGGAGCGCCAGCCCCACTCCGCCTCGAGCGAGGCGTCGGGGCGGGCGGCGCGGACGTGCGCGTGCGGGGTCGGCGGGGCCGGGGTGAGCCCGCGGGCGAGGTCTCGGGTGCGGACGACGAGGAGACCGGGTGCGTGGAGCGCCTCGCCCGGCGTGGCGCTCTCACACAGGGCGGCCACGGTGGTGCTCAGGCGGATCGGGGCCTCGACGTACGCCCGGAATCGGGCGCGCCCGAGCGCGGACGCGGGGACGGGGCCGAGGCACACCCGCGGGTCGGATTCCGGCCACAGCCCGTCGCGGAGGATCGCACCGTCGGTGAGCCACACGCGGGCGTCGGTGCCGCGGACGAGGTCGGCGCAGGTGAGCAGGACGTCGACCGCGCGCAGACCTCGGTCGTCGACCGTCACCACGACGTCGGGGTGCTCCCAGATCAGACCCGGGTCGCGCGCACCGGGCTCCGTGATCGAGGCGGCGACGCGGCGGGTCTCGGCGAGCCGACGAGCCGCGGCCGGTGGCGTCCGCTGATGGGGGCCGTCGTCTTCCCGGTCGGCCCGGTCGTCGCGACCGGCGGCGTCGGGGCCGTCGTGCCAGGCGAGGGCCTCGGGGACGTGGACGAGGTCTGCGCCCGCGAGCCAGGCGCGCCAGGCCAGGTCCCAGTCCTCGCCGCCGTAGCCGACGAACGTGGGGTCGAAGCCGTCGACGGCCTCGAACAGGGCGGGGGAGAGCGCGAGGACGGCGCTGATGACGAATCGGTAGCTGCGCTCATCGGCGGCGCGCAGGTTCGCCGTGGCCGCGTAGCCCTCCTCCAGCCAGGCCGGGTCGGGGAGGAGACGCGCGGGGTCGGGGTCGTGGATGAAGGCGGTGACGCCGGCGTCGTCGAGCCCGTCGAGCTCGGCGTACCGCCGCCGTCCGACGGCGAGGGCGCGGCCGTGCGGGGCGGTGGACGCGAGCGCGGCGACGGCATCCGCGAGCGCCTCGACGTAGCCCGGGGTCGGCATCGTGTCGCCGTCGAGGAACAGCAGGGCGCGCACGTGGTCACCGGCGTCGGCCGCACGGGCGAGCAGATGGCGGGCCCCGAGGTTGCGCGCGGCCGCGGCTCGGAACCCCTCGTCCTCCTGGGCGACGAGCTCGACCCCGGGTCGATCCGACAGGTCCGGCGGGGTGGTCGAACCGTCGTCGGCGACGACGACGCGCACAGGGGTGTGCGTGCCACCTCGGCCGACCCTGCCGGTGGTTCCGGCGGCGAGGGGGGTGCCCGACGTGCCGAGTGCGTCGAGCACCCGCCCCAGGCCCACGGGGTCCTCGTAGTGGACGACGACCACCCCGATGACGCCGTCGCGGCCGATCCCCTCGTGGTGTGTCATGACGCGGCCTCCGCGCTCCAGCCGTCGACGATGCGGACGAGCCGCGCCGCGGCCTCGTCGCCGTCGGGGGCGAGCCGGGTGCCGGGGGCGAGCCAGGTGAGGCTCGGGTCGGCGAGGGCCGCGCGGGCGGCGGCGGCGAGGTCGGGGTACCCCGTGCCGGGCCCGTAGCGCACCAGGGCGCCCGGGCAGCGCGCGTCGAGCTCGTCGACGTACGCGCCCGCGGGGACGAGGGGACGCCTCCTTGCGGACAGCCACGAGGAGATCGAGCCCGAGGCCGAGACGTGCCGGTGCGGCGCGACGGGCACCCGGGCGCGGCGCAGGGCCTCCACCAGTCCGTCGTCGGGGACGTGTCCGGTGAGGACGACCGGGCGACCGAGATCCTCGGCGCGGGAACGCAGGTCTGCGACCTCGTCCTCGTGACCGGGGGAGACCTCCCCGAGCGCGGTGAGGCCGACGTCCTCGAAGCCGGGCCCGAGGTCGGCGAGCGCCTCGAGGGCGTCGCGGTGCCCCTTACCGGGGTAGACGTACCCGAACACGACGAGGGAGCGCGGCCCGATCGGACCCTCCGGTCGGTCCGGCACGGGCGGCAGGCCGGGAGCGTCCCGCCCGTGCGGGTCGAGGGGCTCGAGGGGGAGGGGGACGACGTGCGTCGGCGGCGGGGTGAGGCCTTCGGCCGCGAGGGCGGTGAGCAGGAGCGTCCGCTCGTGCTCACTGGCGACGACGACCCCGCGTGAGGCCGACGCCATCCGCGCGTACGCGGCCCGCCGCCGTTCGAATCGGCCGGGGCCGTCGGCCGGTTGTGGCAGGTCGTGGAGCGTGAGGGTGAGGGGGTGTCGCGCGGCGAACCGCGTGACCACGGTCGCGCAGGCCCCCGCGGTGGCGCCGAGGAGGTGATCGGTGAGGTGAACGTGCACGTGGGTGCGCCCTCGCCGGCGTTCGTCGCCACTCTCGGCCGGGACCACGACCGCGCGTTCGAGGAGGGCGAGGGTGGCCCGGCCGGTGGGGTCGTCGCCGAGGCGCGTGGGCAGGACCCGGCGCACGACATGCCCGGCCGCCGCCGGACGCGCGAGGAGGTCGACGGCGTGGCGGGTCACGCCGTGGCGGGTGGGGCCGGGCACGAGATGGACGACCAGGGGTGCCGACCCGCGGGACGTCGTCACGAACTCTCCTCCGCGACAGGAGCGCTCACGACCCACTCGGGGCCGTCGCGGTGGGCGAGGCCTCGCGCGGCGAACTCCTCGAGCCACCCCTCCATCGGGTGCCGACCCCACCGCCGGGCGAAGAGGTTGGCGTTGCGGACGATGTCGTCGAGGTGCTGCACCGGAGGCCGCTGCGTCGGGTGGTGTTGGTGATAGGCGTCCGCACCGCCGAGCCACCAGAGGGTGCCGCCGAGCTCGGCGAGGCGCATCGCGACGTCGGTGTCCTCGCCGCCGTAGCCGACGTAGTCCTCGCAGAATCCGCCGAGGGCCGCGTAGTGGGCGGGGGTGAGCGCGAACGACAACGACCAGAACAGCCGCAGGTCCTCGGCGCGCAGCACCTCACCGGGTGCCGGCGCCGGGCGGGCGGGATGCGGGTCGGCGGACGTGGCGATACGCGTGAGGTCGTACCGACCGGCGCGGGTGGCGTCGCGGGCCTCGTTCGCGGGCGCGGGCTCCGCGGGCGGCAGGTAGGACACCGGGCCGGACCACACGACGGGGCTCACCTCGTCGGCACGGGAGCGCACCGCCTCGGTGTACGTCGCGACGAGGTCGGGGCCCGGGATGCAGTCGACGTCGAGGAACACGAGGGTGTCGCAGCCGAGTCCGGCGGCGGTGGCCGCGCCGAGGTTGCGGGCGCGGGCGAGGGGGAGCCCGAGGGGCTCGGCGTCGATCTCGACGATCCTCGGGCGCAGTCCCGTTCCGGCGCAGGCATCGTCGAGAACGCGGTGGGCGTCGGGGTCGGCCATCGCGACGACGACGAACTCCTGCGGCACATGGGTTCCGGCGGCGAGGCCCGCGACGAGGCCGCGCAGGTGTTCCGCGCGCCCGTGGACGAGGGTGACGACGGCGGTCCCGGCGGCGAGGCGGCGTCCGCGTGCGGCGACCTCGAGCATGGCGGCGGCGCGGCGGGCACCGTGCCCGTCCGACCAGCGTGCCCACCGGCGCCCGTCGCGGGCCGCGGCGCGATCGAGCAGCGAGGGCCAGTCGAGCGACCGTGGTCCGTCGGCGGCCTCGGCGGCATCGACCGTCTCGGCGAGGTCACCGGCACGCAGTGCGGCGAGAGTCGCGACCTGCTCCCCGTGCGGACGGTCCAGGGCGACGACGACGGCGGGGCGCCGCGCGGCCGCGACCTCGGCGACGGCGTTCTGGCCGGCGTGACACACGACGACGTCCGCGGCGCGCAGCTCCATCCACACGCGGTCGGGCTCGGCGCCCAGGATCCACGTCCATCCCGGCGTCGTGGCCGCGACGGCGTCCCAGTCCGCGGCAGGGACGTCACCGCCACCCCGTCCCCACAGGACGAAGACCCGGCGCCCCGGCCCCTCCCCGCCGGTCCCGCCGTCGACGGAGGACCCCGTGGTCTCCGGGGCGAGCAGGCGCCCGTCGAATCGGGAGATGCCGCCGACGTGCACGGTCCTCGCGGCGACCTCGGGACGCAGGTCCGGTTCGGGCAGATGCGCGGGCCAGGGGGCGAGGAGACCGACGGCGACGTCGTGCGCGAGACGGTGGGGCAGGTCGGTGCGGTCGCCACGCATCGCGGCGACGACGACCGGCAACCCGAGCAGACGCGCGAGGAGCGTCACCTCCACCGACACGTCGACGTACAGCAGCTCGACACCCTCGCTTCGCAGGCTCCCGGCGAGCAAGGCCATCCGCGTGGCGTAGGGGTGCGGCCCGGTCGGCGCCCAGTGGAGGACCCCGCCCGCGGTCGGGTCGGAACCGGGGCCGGCCGTGACCGCGTCGTCGGGCAGGTCGATCCAGCGACCGGGCCACCCGTCGGGACGCGGCAGGGTGGAGAACCCGACGACGTCCGGACCGCACTCGACGGCGATGGCGAGGGCACGGGTGAGGTGACCGGCGCCATGGTGATGCACGTAGAAACCGATCGTCACCGTCGTCCTCCCCACGCGTCACGACGGGCCCGCGCACGGACCTCCGCGTGCAGGCGGGCATGGAGCGCCCGGACGTCCTCGCGTTCCCGTCGGCGGGTCCTCGCATCGAGGCGGCGGGGCCGCGTGCCCGGGTCCGTGGCGTGGTCGCGGTGGGCGCGAACGATCTCGGTCATCACGGACGAGGCGGAGCTCGGCTCGTACGTGCGGGTGCCGCGCTGCTGGTAGGCGTACCCCACGCGCGAGACGAGGGTGTCGGCGCCGAGGTCGTGGGCCATCTCCAGCCAACCCGAGTGCGTCCCGAACCGGTAGGGGAGCAGCGCGAGGTCGACGTCGAGCAGGTCGGCCCAGAGGGCGTCGTCGGTGAGGGGCGGGTGGACCCGCGCGTCGACCTCGGGGGAGTTGAGGATGACCCGCAGGCGCGGGTCGTGGCGCGGGTGGGAGCGGCACAGGACGTCCTCGTGGACGTGCAGCCGGAGGGAGACCGCCCCGCCGGCACGCGCGAGCCCGGCCACGGCCTGCTGCGCCCGGGCGAGGGCGGGGACGTCGAAGGAGGCCCGGAGCGACTTCGCGTGGACTCCGACGATCCAGGTGTCGTGGACGGGACGGGGCGCCTCCAGCCACGCGTCGTCGACGACGTGTGGGTGGGGGTGGACGACGGCCTCCCGGCCCCACCGTCGGGCGATCTCGCGGGCCGCGCCGGGGGTGAGGGTCGTGACGGCGTCCGCGGCGGGGACGAGGACCGAGAGGAGGTCGTCGTAGCCGTCGTCCGGGCCGAGGTGGGGGTTGATCAGGTCGTGGACGGTGACGACGAGGCCGATCCCGTGGGCGCGCAGGGCCTCCACCCAGGCGCGCATCTGCGCGGCGCTGCGGTGTTCGAAACCGAAGTGGAGGTGGACGACGTCGACGTCCGCGCTCGCGATCCAGGCGGGTTCGAGGGCGGGGTGGGGCCACCACTGCCCGGTCGGGGCGCCCGGGACGGGTGGATCCGGATGCACGTGGCCCTGCGGAGCGACCGAGCGGGCGTAGCCGTGCTGCGCGGGGACGTGTTGTACGCGGGGGGCGCCCGCTCTGTCGGCGTGCACCGCCTCTGACCTCCGTCCTCATGCCCATGCGAGGTGGGCGGAACACGTCCACGCCCAGGGTCTGGAGCCGGATCGGGGCTCAACCTAACCCCCCGGGGCCCCCTTCGCCACCGGAGCGACGCAGCCCCCGTCCGCCTGGAGGGCGCAGACGGGTGACCCTCGTTCAGAGAGGACGGATCCGGTCGCGGCGCGCCAGGGTGAGGAGTCCGAGGAGGGCGAGGAGGGTGACGCCGCCGTAGGCGAGGCCGACGCCGAGGTAGTCGATGCCCCCCATGACGAGGCCCGCGGAGGCTGCGGCCATGGCCCCCACGAGGGAGACGAGCGCGTCGGTGAAGCCCTGCGCCTCGACGCGTCGGGAGGGCGGCAGCGAGGCCGTGAGCATCGTCGCGCCCGCCACGGTGGCCGCCGACCAGCCCAGCCCGAGGAGGACGAGCGCGACCGTCACGAGCGGCAGATGCACGGCACCGAGGCCCGCGAGGAGTGCGGCGACGAGGGTGCCGACGAGTCCGACCACGGTCATGGTCCGGGAACCCAGACGGTCGGTGAGGACGCCCATGACCGGTGACAGGGCGTACATGCCGGCGATGTGCAGCGAGATCGTGAGCCCGACGACCTGCAAGGTGTCGGGGGAGCCCGCGTCGTGCATGTGGTGCGCGATGTGCAGCGGGGTCATCGCCATCACGCCGACCATCGTCGCGTGTGCGCCGATCATGCCGACGACGGCGGCGAGAGAGGTGGGGTTCGAGGCGACGATGCGCGCACCCGCCGCCCACGAGTGGGACCCCCGTGCGACCGGAGGCGCGTCGTCGAGCCGGCGCCGGGTGAGGAGGGGGTCGGGGCGGAGGAACACGATGATGATCGCGCCGCCGATCACCATCCCCGCCGCGGAGATGAGGAAGGCCCCCGCGTGGGCGGGCATGCCGATCGCGGCGGCGAGCACCGCGCCGGGGCCACCGGTGTTCGGCCCGAGGACGGCGCCGACGGTGATCGCCCAGACGACGAGCGACAGGTCACGGCCGCGCTGGTGCGGCTCGGCGAGATCGGTGACGGCGAACCGGGCCTGGAGGTTGACGGCGGTCGCGACCCCGACGAGGAGTGAGCCGAGGGCCACGAGCGGGAACGAGGAGAACACCACGGCGCCGACCATCGCGAACGTCCCGACGATGGCGACGAGCAGACCGGTGCCGAGGGCCACCCGTCGTCCGCGCAGGGCGGCGAGTCGTGCGAGTGGGACCGCCGAGAGCGCAGCCCCGAGACCGAGGGCCGTCGTCGCGGTGCCCGCGAGTGCCTCGTTCCCCGAGAGCTCGACCGCGAGGATCGATCCGAGGGCGAGCGTCGAGCCGTTGCCCAGGGAGGAGAACACCTGGGCGCAGGACAGCGCGATCCGGACACGGCGCTGGATCTCGGCCGTCGAGGTGGGGGTGGACACGCCCGCCATGGTGCCATCGTTCCCGGGCCAGCCGCGGCGCCCTCGGCAGTGGTGGGCGTCGAGACACCGGGGCCGACCCACGGGTGGTGGGTCGGCCCCGGTCGGTCGCGAGTGGCGGGTCGCGAGGTGAGCGGTTCGACAGGTCAGCAGCAGCGGGTGCCGGGATTGCGTCCCATCTCGACGTAGTGCTCGCGCCAGAAGTCCCGCTCGGTGGGGATCGGCTCGTCCGGGTGCGTCCGGCGGAGGTGGTCGACGTAGCGGTCGTACCGGTCCTCCCGCGTGACGCCGCGGACGAACCACCGCACCGTGCGTGCTCCCTCCTGTGCGCGGGCGAGAAGCCCCGCGCCGCCGGTTCGGGCCGACATCAGTGGTGCCCGTCGACGGGGGCCGGATCGAGGCCGGCCTCCTTCCACTCCCGCAGGACCTGCTTCTCGAGCGGGGTGGCGATGAACCCGCTCGGGGCGAAGATCCGCGACGGCGGCGCCTCGTGCTCGGTGACGGGGTTGCCGACCCCGCGCATGGCGCGGGTGACGACGACCATCGCCGAGACGAAGACGATGAGCACGAGCACGGCGTAGACGATCGAGAGCGTGCCCTGCACGGCGGTGTTGCGGACGACGGCCTCGATCTCCGCCGGCGTCTTGGCCGTCTGGAAGGTCTGCTTGCCCGCCGCGAGCGCATCGCGCGCCTGGTTGTGGATGGTCCAGTAGCCGATCTTGGGGTTGCTGCTGAAGATCTTCTGCCAGGAGGCGGTCATCGTCACGATGAGGACGAACGCCATGGGCAGACCCGGGATCCACGCCCACCGCAGGCCGACGCGCTTGACGGTGACGGCGAAGACGACCGACAGGGCGATGGCCGCGAGCAACTGGTTGGCAATGCCGAACAGCGGGAACAGCATGTTGATGCCGCCGAGCGGGTCGGTGACGCCCATGTAGAGGATCGACCCCCACGCGAGGACCATGACGGAGGTCGAGATCCACGCGCCGGGACGCCAGCTCGGGTCCTTGAAGGCGCCGAGGCCGCGGACGTTGCCGATGGCGTCGGAGAACATGAAGCGCGCGACACGGGTGCCGGCGTCGATCGTCGTGAGGATGAACAGTGCCTCGAAGAGGATCGCGAAGTGGTACCAGAACGCCTTGTCGCCGAGCAGGTTGAGCAGCGGCGTGCGGTGCATGACCTCGGACATGCCGAAGGCGAGCGTGGGGGCGCCTCCCGTGCGGGAGACGATCGACTTCTCGCCGACGTCGGCCGCGGCCTGGGAGTACAACGACGGGTCGACGTCCGGCAACGGAGCGCCGGAGCCGGAGACGAGGTTGAGGCCGTTGGTGTACGCGGCCGCGCTCTCGGGGGTTCCGCCGGTGAGGCCGGGAGGGGCGTTCATCGCGAAGTAGACGTGCTGGTCGATGATGCAGGCGGCGACGAGGGCCATGATCGCGACGAAGCTCTCGGTGAGCATGCCGCCGTAGCCGATCATGCGGGCCTGCGACGGCTTCTCGATGAGCTTGGGGGTCGTGCCGGAGGCGATGAGCGCGTGGAAGCCGGAGATGGCGCCGCACGCGATCGTGATGAAGAGGAACGGGAACAGGCTGCCGGCGAACGCCGGCCCGGTGCCGTCGTGGGCGAAGTGCGTGACCGCGGGCATCTGCAGGTCGGGCCGCACGACGAGGATCGCGAGCGCGAGCATGACGATCGTGCCGACCTTCATGAACGTCGACAGGTAGTCACGAGGCGCGAGCAGCATCCACACCGGCAACACGGCGGCGACGAAGCCGTACACGGCGAGGCAGATCGCGAGGGTCGGCTTGTCGAGGACGAAGTAGTGGGCCCAGTCGCTCTGCGAGACGTACCGGCCGCTGACGATCGCGGCGAGCAGCAACGCGACGCCGATGAGCGACACCTCCGAGACCCGGCCCGGGCGCAGGTAGCGCAGGTAGAAGCCCATGAAGACGGCGATCGGGATCGTCATCGCCACGGCCCACACGGCCCAGGCGCTCTCGGCGAGCGCGCCGATCATCACGACGCCGAGGACGGCGATGAGGATGACCATGATCGTGAGGACGCCGAGGATCGCCGCCCATCCGCCGATCGGGCCGAGTTCGTCACGCGCCATCTGGCCGAGGGTGCGGCCGCGGCGGCGGATCGAGAGGTTGAGGACCATGAAGTCCTGGACCGCGCCCGCGAGGACGACACCGAAGACGATCCACAGCGTGCCGGGCAGGTAGCCCATCTGGGAGGCGAGGACGGGCCCGACGAGCGGCCCCGCGCCGGAGATCGCCGCGAAGTGGTGCCCGTAGAGCACCCGGCGGTCGGTCGGCATGAAGTCCTTGCCGTTGTCGAACTCCTCCGCGGGCGTCATCCGCGTGTCGTCGGGCTTGTGGATCTTCAGCTCGATGAGGCGGGCGTAGAACCGGTACGCGATGAGATAGGTGCCCACCGCCGCGAGCACGATCCACATCGAGTTGACGTGCTCACCGCGAGACAGGCCGACGACACCGAAGCCGATCGCGGCGATCACGGCGATGACCGCGAAGACGGCCTTCTCCTTACCGGAGATTGCCGGCGACTCGATCACCGCCACGGGTGGCCGGTTCGGATCGGTACGGAGCGTCGTTGCTCCGTCGACTACCTCAGTGGACATGGCGGCTCCTGACGGACATGGCGGCTCCTGACGGGTGATGGGTCCGATGTGGCGAACGATAAGGGCCCGTGGGGCCCGCGGGAGGGAACACGCGCCGCGAGCATCGCACCGAGTCAGCGCCGCTCGTAGGTGACGAACGCGAACGCGAGCCGATCGTCGCGACGGACCTCCCGCCACGCGTCCGGGTCGATCGCGGGGAAACGGACCTCACCCCGTGCGGGCGCGTCCACCTCGGTGAGCTCGAGTCGATGGGCCCGGTCCATCGTCAGTCGGTAGATCTCGCCGCCGCCGAGCACCATGATCTGCTCGCCGCCGGGTAATGCGGCGGCGGTGGTGACCGCCGTGTCGAGGTCGTGGGCGACCTCGACACCGGGCGCCCTCCACGACCGGTTCCGGGTGAGCACGACGCTGCGACGGCCTGGCAGGGCCCGTCCGATGGCCTCGTGGGTGCGCCGACCCATGAGCAGGGGATGGCCCATCGTGAGGGCCTTGAACCGGGCGAAGTCCTCCCGGAGCCGGAAGGGCTGGTCCGCACCGTCGCCGATGACCCCGTTCGACGCGACGATCGCGACGAGGACGAGCTCGGGGTGCCCGGTGTTCGTGCCCGCCTCGCCGGCGCCGGTCGTCGCGCGACCCTCGTTCGTCATCGGGATCTCACACCGCGATGGGGGCGGAGATGGCCGGGTGCGGGTCGTACCCCTCGAGGGCGATGTCGGCGAGCTCGAACCCGTCGATGGTGGTGACCGCGGGGTTCAACCGCAGGGTGGGCAGCGGACGAGGGCGGCGACCGAGCTGCTCCCGGGCCTGGTCGAGATGGTTGAGGTAGAGGTGGGCGTCACCGATCGTGTGGACGAAGTCGCCGACCGCGAGCCCGGTGACCTGCGCGACCATGTGGGTGAGCAGGGCGTAGGAGGCGATGTTGAACGGCACGCCGAGAAAGGTGTCGGCGCTGCGCTGGTACAGCTGGCAGGACAATCGGTCGGGGCCGCCGCCTCGCGACGGGCCGACGTAGAACTGGAACATCGTGTGGCACGGCGGCAACGCCATCTGCTCGACCTCGGCGACGTTCCACGCCGAGACGAGGTGGCGCCGTGAGTAGGGCTCGGTGCGGATCGACTCGACGAGCCCCGCGATCTGGTCGACGGTGCGTCCGTCGGGAGTCGGCCACGACCGCCACTGGTGCCCGTAGACCGGCCCGAGGTCGCCGGACTCGTCGGCCCACTCGTCCCAGATCGTGATGCCGTGCTCGTGCAGCCAGGCGACGTTGGTGTCGCCCCGCAGGAACCACAGCAGCTCCCCGAACACCGACCGGAGGTGCACCCGCTTGGTGGTGACCACCGGAAACCCCCGGGCGAGGTCGAACCGCATGTGGTGGCCGAACACCGAGAGCGTGCCGGTGCCCGTGCGGTCGCCCCGTTCCGTGCCGTCGTCGAGGATCCGCGTGAGGAGGTCGAGGTAGGGCTGCATGGGATCACCGTAGCGACGCCTGCCGACAACCGTCCCACCTGCGCCGACGCGGTGACCGGGGAGGTGGTCGCGATGACATCGGCGCGCGCCGTGCCGCACGAATGTGACGGGCATCACGTCACGTCACCCTGCCGCGACGTAACGTCTGCGCGCCTCCGGCGATAACCCCCTTGAACACGGCGCTACTCGAACCCCCGAGCGAGTAGCGCCGCGTTCGTCGTGTCCCGGGTCCGACGCCTCGGCGCCACGGGTGAGTCCGTCGGTGGGTGGCGCTACCGTGTCTCCCATGTCGACACCTGCCTTCGGCCGCCTGCTCACCGCCATGGTCACCCCGATGGACGAGCGGGGGGCGCTCGATCTCGACGCCGCCGCACGTCTCGCCCGCCACCTCGTCGACGAGGGCAACGACGGGCTGGTCGTCAACGGCACCACGGGGGAGTCGGCCACCACCTCGGACGAGGAGAAGGCACAGCTCGTCGCCACGGTGCTCGAAGCCGTGGGGGACCGCGCGAAGGTCGTCGCCGGGGTCGGCACGAACGACACCGCGCACACCCTGCACCTCGCGGCGCAGGCGCAGGAGCGCGGCGCTCACGGGCTGCTCGTCGTCACCCCGTACTACTCGAAGCCGCCGCAGAACGGCCTCCTGCGGCACTTCCGTGAGGTCGCCGACGCGGCCACCGTGCCCGTCATGCTCTACGACATCCCCGGCCGTTCCGGGGTGCCCATCGCGACCGAGACCCTCATCGCCCTCGCCGAGCACGAGCGCATCGTCGCGGTCAAGGACGCCAAGGGTGACCTGTGGGCGTCCTCGCACGTCATGCGTGCCACCGACCTCATCTGGTACTCCGGGGACGACGGCGCCACCCTGCCGCACATGGCCCAGGGCGCGGTCGGTGTCGTCGGCGTGACGACCCACGTCGCCTCGCGCGCCTACGCCGCGATGGTCGCCGTCGCCGCCGGGAACGACTTCGACACCGCCCGCCGCATCCACCTCGACCTCGTCCCGGCCGTCGACGCCGTCATGGGCCTCACCCAGGGGGCGGTCGCGGCCAAGGCGGCGCTCGTCGAGCAGGGCGTGCTCACCTGCGCGACCGTGCGCGGTCCGCTGCCACCGATGGAGGACGACCAACTCGAGCGCCTGCGTGCCGGTCTGCGCGAAGCGGGTGTCCTGTGAGCAATCAGCACCTCGAACTCCCGCAGCCCGGTCCGCTCGCCCCCGGCGGAGTGCGGGTCACCCCCCTCGGCGGCCTCGGCGAGGTCGGTCGCAACATGACCGTCCTCGAGCATCGCGGGCGTCTGCTCGTCATCGACTGCGGGGTCCTCTTCCCCGAGGACCATCACCCGGGCGTCGACCTCATCCTGCCGGACTTCTCCTCGATCGAGGACCGCCTCGACGACGTCGAGGCCATCGTCCTCACCCACGGCCACGAGGACCACATCGGCGCCGTGCCCTACCTCCTGCGGCTCAAGCCCGACATCCCCCTGCTCGGCTCCACGCTCACGCTCGCGCTCGTCGAGGCCAAGCTCAAGGAGCACCGCATCAAGCCCTACACCCTCGGGGTCACCGAGGGTCAACGCGAGCAGCTGGGCGTCTTCGACCTCGAGTTCATCGCGGTCAACCACTCCATCCCGGACGCGCTCGCCGTCGCCGTCCGCACCGAGGACCAGCTCATCCTCCACACCGGCGACTTCAAGATGGACCAGCTCCCGCTGGACCGGCGCATCACCGACCTGCGGGCGTTCGCGCGCCTCGGCGAGGAGGGCGTCGACCTCTTCCTCGTCGATTCCACCAACGCCGAGGTGCCGGGCTTCACCGTCCACGAGAAGGACATCTACCCGGCCATCGAACGGGTCTTCGCCAAGGCGCAGCGCCGCATCATCGTCGCCTGCTTCTCCTCCCACGTGCACCGGGTGCAGCAGGTGCTCGACGCCGCGGCGGAGTACGGCCGCAAGGTCGCGATCGTCGGGCGCTCCATGGTCCGCAACATGGGGATCGCCGAGGACCTCGGGTACCTCCACGTGCCTCCGGGCGTCGTCGTCGACTTCAAGAAGCTCGACGACTACCCGGAGGAACGGCAGGTGCTCATCTGCACCGGGTCGCAGGGCGAACCCATGGCCGCGTTGTCGCGGATGGCCAACCGCGACCACAAGATCGAGATCGGCGAGGGCGACACCGTGCTCCTCGCGAGTTCGCTCATCCCCGGCAACGAGAACGCCGTCTACCGCGTCATCAACGGGCTCATGCGCCTCGGGGCCGACGTCGTCCACAAGGGCAACGCGCGGGTCCACGTCTCCGGGCACGCGAGCGCCGGGGAACTCCTTTACTGCTACAACATCATCCGGCCGCGCAACGTCATGCCGGTGCACGGCGAGTGGCGCCACCTCGTCGCCAACGGTCGCCTCGCCGAGCAGACGGGCGTCCCCAGGAGCAACGTCCTCCTCGCCGAGGACGGGGTCTGCATCGACCTCGTCGACGGTCGGGCGGAGATCTCCGGCGCCGTCGACTGCGGGTACGTCTACGTCGACGGGTCCTCCGTCGGCGGCACCACCGAGGCCCTGCTCAAGGACCGGCGGATCCTGCGCGACGAGGGGTTCGTCACCGTCGTCGTGGGCGTGGACGTGAGCACCGGGCGGGTGACGACGGGTCCGGAGATCCTGGCCCGCGGATTCGCCGAGGACCTCGACGTCTTCGGCACCATCGCGCCGCAGATCACGAAGGCGGTCGAGGAGGCCGCGGGCAAGGGCGTCACCGACACCCATCAGCTCCAGCAGGTCGTCCGGCGCACCGTCGGCAGCTACGTGGGCGGCAAGCTGCGCCGCCGCCCGATGATCATCCCCGTCGTCATCGAGGCCTGAGCGGCGGGCGGGGCCGCGCACGCGAGCGAGGAGAGGACGAAGCCATGAGGACCTCCGGGCACGGATCGAAGATCGGCGTCGTGGGCGCCGGTGCCGTCGGGACCGCCGTCGCGTACAACGCGCAGATCCGTGGGCTCGCCCGGGAGATCGCGCTGTACGACGTCAACCGCACCAAGGCCCGCGCCGAGGTGCGCGACATGGCCCACGGCAGCCAGTTCACGAACTGCCGCGTCATCGGCGGCGACGACCCGGACGTCCTCGAGAACGCCGACGTCGTCGTCGTCACGGCGGGCGCGGCGCAGAAACCGGGGGAGACCCGCCTCGACCTCGTCGCCAAGAACGTCGCGATCATGCGCTCGGTGCTGCCGCAGGTCCTCGCGCAGTCACCGGACGCGGTGATCGTCCTCGTGACGAACCCGTGCGACGTCCTCACCGCGGTCGCGGTCGAGGAGTTCGGGGTGTCCCCGGCCAGGCTGTTCAGCTCGGGGTGTGTGCTCGACTCGAGCCGCCTGCGGTGGCTCGTCGCGGAGATCGCGCGGGTTGCGCCCACGAGCGTCCACGCGATGGTCGTCGGCGAGCACGGCGACAGCGAGTTCCCGCTGTGGTCCTCCAGCCGCATCGGCAACATCCCGATCACGGAGTGGACCGAGAAGGGCACCCGCCTCTTCAGCCCGGAGATCCTCGCCGACATGACCCACGGTGTCGTCCGCGCGGCCTACACCGTCATCGAGGGCAAGGGCGCGACGAACTACGCGATCGGTCTCGCGGCGGGGCGCATCATCCAGGCGGTGTTGCGCGACGAGCACGTCGTCCTGCCCGTCTCCCGGGTGCAGACCGCCCGTGAGCTGGATCCGTCGCTGGAGGCCCTCGAGGGCGTCGCCATCAGCCTGCCGACGATCGTCGGCGCCGGGGGGGCCGAGCGGGTGGTGAGCCCGCCGCTCGTTCCCGAGGAACGCGAGATGCTCCTGGCCAGCGGCGCCGCGCTGCGCGAGGTCATCGATTCCGTGCGCCGATGACGAATCCGGTGCCTCCTGCGGGCGGTCCACGTCGTCCTGGTCCTGCCGTGGTCTGTCGGCAGCGGCCGTTCCCGATCGGGTCCGTCGGGCTGGAGGCGTCGGCGTGGGCCGGCGTTCCGCGGGGTCTCGGGGCGGGGTGTCGGGTGCGTCGCCCTGGGGGTTCTCGCCTAGTCTGCGACCGTGGCCTCTCGTAACACCTCCTCGACCCGCCGTCCGACCCGATCGGCCGGCGGCTCGAGTCGTGCGTCCGGGAGTCGCACGTCGGGACGCTCGACGGGCGGGGCCTCGCGCGGCGGGAGCCGGCCGGCCTCTTCGCGGGGGTCGTCGCGGCCGAGCGGTGGTCGCGGCGGAGGTCGACGCAGCAGCGGGCCGAGCTGGCCCGTGCGTGCGGTGAGTTCGACCTGGAACGGCATGGCCCACGTGGCCGGTGGGGCGGTGCGACGAGTGGGACGGAGTGCCTCGGACCTCGAGCCCGAGCATCAGCGCGACGGCATCGGGCTGTTGTTCCTCGCCGCCGCCGTCATCGTCGCCGTGCGCGAGTGGTGGGGTCTGCCCGGCGTCGTCGGTGACGGCATCCACGCGGTCGTCGCCGGCACCGTGGGTCTCGTGGCCCTCGCGTTGCCGCTCGTCTTCCTTCTCATCGGCCTGCTCATCCTTCGCGCCCCCGACGACGACCGTCGGGTCAACCGCATCTCGATCGGCATGACCGCGCTGCTGTTCTCCGCGTGCGGGATCACCCACCTCGCCACCGGGGCACCCTCGCCGGCCGACGGGTTCCCTCCGCTGCGCACCGCCGGCGGCATGATCGGCTACCTCGCCGCCGGGCCCCTGGAGGCCGGGCTCACCGTGTGGGGGGCCGTGCCGCTCCTCGTCCTGCTCGGCTTCTTCGGACTCCTCGTCGTCACGGCGACGCCCGTGCACCGCATCCCCGAGCGGCTGGGGGAGGCGGGCGACGCCCTCTTCGGCTCCGCTCATCGATCCTCGGCCGAGGACACCGAGGTGCTCCGCACGACCCGCGGGCGCCGCCGCGCCTCGGACGACGGTGAGCAGGCCTTCGAGCAGGCCGCCGAGGTCCATCGCCGCCGGTCACGGCGTCTCGCCCGCAAGGACGGCGACGATGACGGCGCCGGGTCGGGCCGCGCAGCCTTCGGCGACGATGCCGAGGCGCCCGCGCCGTCACGTGGCCGGGCCCGTGGCGCCACCGCCGCCGACCCCACCCCGCCGACGCCCGCGACAACCCCCGACACCGAACTGCTCGAGACCACGTCGGGTGCCGGCGGACGGGGGAGCGGTTCTCGGGCCGCGGGGAGCGCATCGGGCGCCTCGGCGCGCGCAAAGTCGGTCCCCGAGACCAAGGTCGATCTACCGGCGCCGCCCACCGAGCCGCTGCCGCAGCGGGTCGAGCAGCTCGTCATCACCGGCGACGTCTCCTACGCCCTTCCCGACGCGGCCCTGCTCGAACCCGGCACCCCGCCCAAGGCCCGCAGCGCGGTCAACGACCAGGTCGTCGAGTCCCTCACGGGGGTCCTCGACCAGTTCGGCATCGACGCCCAGGTCACCGGGTTCTCGCGCGGCCCGACGGTCACGCGGTACGAGGTCGAACTCGGCCCCGGCGTCAAGGTCGAGCGCGTGACGGCCCTGAGCAAGAACATCGCGTACGCCGTCGCGAGCGCCGACGTCCGCATCCTCTCGCCGATCCCCGGCAAGTCGGCCATCGGCATCGAGATCCCCAACGCCGACCGCGAGACGGTCTCACTCGGCGACGTGCTGCGCAGCGAGGTCGCGCGTCGCAACCACCACCCGATGGTCATGGGTGTCGGCAAGGACGTCGAGGGCGGCTACGTCATCGCGAACCTCGCCAAGATGCCGCACCTGCTCGTCGCGGGGGCGACCGGCTCGGGCAAGTCGAGCTTCGTCAACTCGATGATCACGTCGATCCTCATGCGGGCCACGCCCGACGAGGTGCGAATGATCCTCGTCGACCCCAAGCGGGTCGAGCTCACCGCCTACGACGGCATCCCGCACCTCATCACGCCGATCATCACCAACCCCAAGAAGGCCGCCGAGGCCCTCCAGTGGGTCGTGCGCGAGATGGACGCCCGCTACGACGACCTCGCGGCGTTCGGGTTCAAGCACATCGACGACTTCAACAAGGCCGTGCGCTCCGGGGCCGTCACGCCGCTGCCCGGGTCCGAGCGCGTCCTCCAGCCCTACCCCTACCTCCTCGTCGTCGTCGACGAGCTCGCCGACCTCATGATGGTCGCGCCCCGCGACGTCGAGGAGTCCATCGTCCGCATCACCCAGCTCGCGCGGGCGGCGGGCATCCACCTCGTCCTCGCGACGCAGCGGCCGAGCGTCGACGTCGTCACCGGCCTCATCAAGGCCAACGTGCCGAGCCGCATGGCGTTCGCGACGAGCTCGCTCGCCGACTCCCGCGTCGTCCTCGACCAGCCGGGCGCCGAGAAGCTCATCGGGCAGGGCGATGCGTTGTTCCTCCCCATGGGTCGCAGCAAGCCGATGCGCACGCAGGGGGCGTGGGTCAAGGAGTCCGAGATCCACGGGGTCGTCACCCACGTCACCGAGCAGCTCAAACCGGTCTACCGCGACGACGTCACCCTCAAGGCCGAGAAGAAGCAGATCGACGAGGACATCGGCGACGACCTCGAGCTGCTCCTCGCGGCCGCCGAGCAGGTCGTCACCACGCAGTTCGGGTCGACGTCGATGCTCCAGCGCAAGCTGCGGGTCGGGTTCGCGAAGGCCGGGCGTCTCATGGACCTGCTCGAGTCGCGCAACATCGTCGGACCCTCCGAGGGCTCCAAGGCCCGCGACGTCCTCGTCAAGCCCGACGACCTCGACCTCACCCTCGCCATGATCCGCGGCGACGAGCCCCCCGCGCCGGCGGCGGGCCCGGGTGGCCGGACCGAGGCGATCGACGAGGTCGAGTTCGTCGACGAGGAGGACGACGACAGCGAGGACGCCTGGGAGCTCACCGGGCGCGATCGCTTGTGAACCCCGCCCCGGGCGGACCGCGCATCCCGCGGCAGCGTCCCGTGGGTCGTCGTCGACGCGGGTCCGTGCTGGCGGCCCTCGCTGCGGCCTCCCTCACGGTGGGGGTGAGCGCAGGCTGCGGTGGGATCCCGCCCGATCCGACCCGTGGGCCTTCCGCCACGCAGGCACCCCCGGCCCTCACCGTGCCCGCGCTGCAGTCGGAGTTCGACGCCTTCGCCGCGCAGCACCCCGGCGAGCTCTCGCTGGCCTGGGCGCCGGTGGGCGCCCCCGACAAGGTGCAGACACTCGGCACCACGCGGGACGCCGATGCGTGGTCGACGATCAAGGTGCCCATCGCCGTCGCCGCACTCGGACATGCCGGGGGCGCCGAGAAGGCGCCGGAGTCGATGTTGACCTGGGTACGCGCCGCGATCGAGTGGTCCGACAACGACGCCGCGGAAGCGCTCTACACGAGCCTCGGCGCCGACAAGGTCGCCGAGGAGGCCGTCGAGACCGTGTTGCGGGCGGCCGGCGACACCCGCACCGACGTCGATCCCGACGAGGGCGAGAACCACGGCTTCGGTCGCTCGGTGTGGCGGGTGGAGGACTCCGCGCGGTACGCCGCCCACCTCCCGTGCGCGTCGGGCGACTCCGCGGTTGTCTACGACGAGATGGCGCGAATCGAGGCCGAACAGCGCTGGGGTCTCGGCGCTCTCGGCGACCGGGCGCGGTTCAAGGGCGGGTGGGGGCCGAGCGACCACGGATACCTCGTTCGGCAGATCGGCACCCTCGACCACGACGGGGGACGCACCGCCGTGGCGTTCCTCGTCGCCCCGTCCGACGACGCCCACGAGACCGCCACGACCACCGCCTCGGCCCTCGCCACGTGGTTCGCCGGGCGCCTCGGCCCCGCCGACGCGGGCACCTGCCCCGGCGGTGAACCCACGGCGCCCATCACCCTCACCCCTCGGCCCTCGGGCACGACGAGCGAGCCCGGCACCGCGACCCCCACGAGCACGACACCCGGCTCACCCGCGCCGACGGCCTCCTCCCCGACGGACGGGACATCACGCCGATGACGTGATCCACATGAGGGCGGCCGCGACGGGTGTGGGGGCGGAGGTGGGAGGCGACCGGCCGTGTGTCCGATCACCAGGCGCGGTGGAGGACCGCCTCGAACTCGGGAGCGACGTGTGCGGGCACGTCGTCGAGGTCCTCGATGCGGGCGAGGCTCGGGGACTCGTCGGCGCGGGATCGGGCGACGGCCTCGGCGTCGCGCATCACCCGCAGCACGTTGCCACCGGCGAGCAGGTCGAGTTCGCCCTCGCACCAGCCACGGTCGCTGAGCTCGGCGAACAGGCGGGGATAGCCCGCGACGTCCTCCAGGCCCGAGGGCAGCTGCGCGGTGCCGTCGAAATCCCCCCCGATGCCGACGTGCTCGAGCCCGGCGATCTCCCGGAGCGCCTCGACGTGGTCCGCGACGTCGCGGACCCCGACCGGCGGGGGCGTCTCCGACCCCTCCCGGAGGAACGCGACCATCGCCGCCCCGTCGTCGGTGTCGACACCGCGGGCGGCGGCGCGAGCGCCGACCTCCTGCTCCCAGGCGTGCCGTTCCGCGGAGCAGAACGCGGGGACGAACGTCGCGCAGCAGACGCCACCGTCCTGCGCCATCGTGCGCAGGACGTCGTCGGGCACGTTGCGCGGATGGTCGGTGAGGGAGCGGGCATTGCTGTGGGTGAAGACGACCGGCACCCCCGAGGCGTCCAGGGCGTCGCGCATCGTCCCCGGCGACACGTGGGCGAGGTCGACGAGCATCCCCAGCCGGTTCATCTCGCGCACGACCTCGCGTCCGAACGGGGTGAGACCGCCGGCGCGGTCGGGACGGGCGGCGGAGTCGGCCCACGGCACGTGCTCGTTGTGGGTGAGGGTGAGATAGCCGACGCCGAGCGCGTGCAGCATCCGGAGCACGCCGAGCGAGCAGGCGATCGCGTGCCCACCCTCCGCGCCGAGGAGGGAGGCGATGCGGCCCTCGGCGTGGATCCGTTCGACGTCGTCGGCCGTGCGGGCCAGGGCGAAGACGTCGGGACGGGCCGCGACGAGCCGCGTGACCGCGTCGATCTGCTCGATCGTCGCCGTCACGACCTCGTGGCCCGGCAGAGTCCCCGAGACGTACACCGACCAGAACTGCGCGCCCACTCCGCCTGCCCGCAACCGGGGGACGTCGGTCTGCGTGGGCGCGTCGTCGAGATCCAGCCCCGACCAGTCACCGCCGGCCACCTCCCGGCAGGCGAAGGGCAGGTCGTTGTGCATGTCGAGGAGGAGTCGGCGCTCGGACATGGCGCCAGCCTGCCACGGACACGGCGGGTACGGTCGGACGCCCCGACGGATTCGGGCGGTGCGACGACCCGCGCGGGGCAACCGTAGAGTAGGCGCATGTCGATGAACGGGTCGGTCGCGATCGTGACCCTCGGGTGCGCGCGGAACGACGTCGACTCCGAGGAGCTCGCCGGCCGCCTGCGTGCCGGTGGCTGGGATCTCGTCGAGGACCCGGGCGAGGCCGACGTGGCCGTCGTCAACACCTGCGGGTTCGTCGAGCAGGCGAAGAAGGACAGCATCGACGCCCTCCTCGAGACCGCCGACCTCAAGGACGCGGGACGCACGCAGAAGGTCGTCGCGGTCGGGTGCCTCGCAGAACGATACGGGGAGCAGCTCGCCGCCGAGCTGCCCGAGGCCGACGCGGTGCTCGGGTTCGACTCCTACACCGACATGTCGCGACAGCTCCAGGCGATCCTCGCGGGCGAGCGGCCGGAGTCCCACGTCCCGCGTGACCGTCGCACGCTGCTCCCGATCACCCCCGCGCAACGCCCCGCCGCCCTCGCCGCCGACGAGGTCGTCGTCCCCGGTGTGTGGATGCAGGCCACGCCGCGGGCGCGGCTGGGTTCCGCGCCGTGGGCGCCGCTGAAGATCGCGAGCGGCTGCGATCGGCGGTGCTCGTTCTGCGCGATCCCGGCCTTCCGCGGGTCCTTCGTCTCCCGCCGCCCCTCCGACGTGCTCGCCGAGGCGCGGTGGCTCGCCGAGAACGGCGTCCGTGAGGTGCTGCTCGTCAGCGAGAACTCGACCTCCTACGGCAAGGACCTCGGCGACCTCCGCCTCCTCGAGACCCTCCTGCCGGATCTCGCGTCGGTCGACGGCCTCGACCGCGTCCGCGTCTCCTACCTGCAACCCGCCGAGATCCGGCCCGGTCTGCTCGAGGTCATGACCGGCACGCCGGGTGTCGTCCCGTACTTCGACCTCTCGTTCCAGCACGCGAGCCCCACGCTGCTGCGCCGCATGCGCCGCTTCGGTGGCGCGGAGGACTTCCTCGGGCTCACCGACCGCATCCGCGCCCTCGCCCCCGAGGCGGGCATCCGCTCCAACGTCATCGTCGGGTTCCCCGGCGAGACGGAGGAGGACGTCGACGTCCTCTGCTCGTTCCTCGAGGGGGCGCAGATGGACGTCGTCGGGGTGTTCGGGTACTCCGACGAGGACGGCACCGAGGCCGTCGGACTCGAGGACCACCTGCCCGAGGAGGTCGTCGCAGAGCGCGTCGCCCACGTCTCCGACCTCGTCGAGGAGCTCATGAACCAGCGGGCCGCCGAGCGTGTCGGCAGCGAGGTCACCGTGCTCGTCGACGAGATCGAGTCGGCCGAGGACGACACCACCACGGCCCGTCGGGACCCGCGCCCGTCCGTCGGGCGCGCCGAGCACCAGGGGCCGGAGGTCGACGGCGTCTGCCGCCTCACCGCGCCCGTCGAGGTCGGCCGGTTCGTGACGGGGCGTGTGATCGACTGTGACGGCGTGGATCTCGTGGTGGAACCGACCGGGGAGGGGACATGAGCACACCGACCGCGCCGGCCTCCGGCGCATCCGGCCGCGCACCGAGCAACTGGAACGTCGCCAACGGACTCACGGTCCTGCGCATCGTCCTCGTGCCCGTCTTCCTGTGGCTGCTCCTGCGCCACGGCGGCCTCGACACCACCGACCGTTGGTGGGCCTTCGCCGTGTTCGTCGTCGCGATGATGACCGACCGCATCGACGGCGACCTCGCTCGCAAGTACGGGCTCATCACCGACTTCGGCAAGATCGCCGACCCCATCGCCGACAAGGCGCTCACCGGTGCCGCGTTCATCTCGCTGTCGGTCATCGGCATCCTGTGGTGGTGGGTGACGATCGTCGTGCTCGTGCGCGAGATCGGCATCACGCTCATGCGGTTCGCGATCATCAAGTACGGCGTCATGCCCGCGAGCAAGGGCGGCAAGCTCAAGACGGCCCTGCAGGCGCTGTCGCTCGCGCTGTTCATCGCCCCGCTGCAGGGTGTGTTCTTCTGGATCGCCTGCGCCGTGATGGGCGCTGCCGTCGTCGTCACGGTCGTCACCGGTCTCGACTACGTCCTCGCCGCCCGACGGCTCGTCAGCGAGGCGAAGGCCGGCGGCGGCACGACCGGCGAGTCGGCCTGAGGCCGGGGGGCGCGGCGTGAGCGACGAGGACATCACCGCCGCCCCGCCCAGGGGATACCGGCTCGACCCGGTCGTGCTCGAGCGGGCCGCGCGGTTGCTCGACCTCCTGCGGAGCCGGTCACAGACCCTCGCCGTCGCCGAGTCCCTCACCGGTGGCCTCGTGCTCGCGACCCTCACCGACATCCCCGGTTCCTCCGACGTGGTCCGCGGCGGCGTCGTCTCCTACGCCACCGACCTCAAGACCGGAATGCTCGGCGTCGACGCGGCGTTGCTCCGGAGCGGCGGACCGGTCCAGGCGGAGGTCGCCGCGCAGATGGCGGGCGGTGTGGCCCGGCTCTGCGGCGCCACGTGGGGACTCGCGACGACGGGCGTCGCCGGCCCCGGGCCCGCCGACGGGCACCCGGCCGGCACGGTTCACCTGGCCGTCGCCTCCGCCGACGCACGCTCCCACACCCCGCCCATCACGTATCTCGACCCGAGTCTCGTCGACCTCGCCGGTCAGGGCGCGGATCGCACTGTGATCAGAGCCGCGTCGGTGGCGAGGGTGCTGCGCCTCGCCCTCGACACGCTGAGCTGACCTCGCCCGGCGACATACGACGTGCCGGCCGCCCGCGCAGGTCGGTACCCTGGTGGGGTCGTCGAGCACGGTGGACGCGAGTCGCGCACACCGGCGTGCCGACGGCACCGGCACACACGTCGAGAGGAGGCGTCACGCACATGCTGCTCCGCACCCACCTGGGTGAGGTCATCCGGGACTCCCGCAAGGTCCAGGGCCGCACTCTTCGCGACGTGTCCGCCTCCGCCCGCGTCTCCCTCGGCTACCTCAGCGAGGTCGAGAGGGGCGAGAAGGAGGCGTCCTCGGAGTTGCTCGCCGCCATCTGCGACGCGCTCCAGCTCCCCCTGTCCCGTCTGTTCGCCGAGGTCTCCGACCGGTTCGCCGGCGAGGAGAACGAGACCCTCGCGACCCCCGTCGCCCTGCCGGTGCGCCCCCAGCCCGAGGCGCAGGCCCCGGCCGCCTGAGCACAGCCTCACCCCCGCCCGCGCGCAACGTACCCCCGGCGTCTCTTCGCGGGCCCGGTGCCGAGGGGACGTTGACGACCGCCGTCGTCGGTCGGGGCGAGACCGCCCTGACAGGTGGGGCAGTAGAACATCGTGCGTTCCTGCGGGGGCGTCCCGATCATCGCGACGCGCACGAGCGTGCGGCATCGTCGGCAGGCATGTCCGGAGCGGGCGTGGACGTAGACGCTCTCGCCCTGGCGGCGTGACCCGGTCGTCGACTGGACCGCGTGTTCGACGTTGGCGTGCAGGAGCCGGTGGGCACGACGGACCACTCGCCGCACGGCGTCCTCGCCGAGGTCGGCCGCGGGGGTCCACGGCTGCGTGGCTTCGAGGAAGAGGGCTTCGCTGCAGTACATCGTGCCGACGCCGGCGAGGTTGCGCTGGTCGAGCATCGCGGCGCCGATCGTCGCCCTCGAGGACAGCACGTGGGCGACGGCGAGGTCCTCGTCCCAGTCGGCGCCGAGGACGTCGGGGCCGAGGTGGCCGACGAGGCGGTGCTCGTCGTCGGTGCGGAGCAGGTCGAGCATTCCGAGGCGGAGGCCCAGACCGGTCCAGCGACCCGTCGAGAGCACCGCCCGGATGTCGCCGCGCCGCGGCACGGGTTCGCTCGCGGCCGTGATCCGCCAGCTGCCCTCCATGCGCAGGTGCGAATGCAGTGTCCAGCCGCCCTCGACGCGGTGGAGCAGGTGTTTGCCGCGGGCGACGACCTCGCTGGTGACGGCGCCGACGAGGACGTCGGCGTCGCGGTCACCCCACCGCAGTTCCGCCCGGGTCAGCTGGGCGCCCGCGAAGGCCGCGTGAAGACGACGGGCGGTGCGCAGGACGGTGTCTCCCTCGGGCATGTCAGGACCTCCTGATCCGCAGACCCTGAGGGCTCGTGTGGAACCCCGCGTCGATGAGCGCGTGCGCGAGTGGGTGCGTCGAGCCGAGGGCCTGATCTCCGTCGATCGTCGCGACCGTGAGCCGGGCGAGCGCACCCCCGCGGACGGCGTCGGCGAGCGCCGTGGCGGCGAGGGTCCACGCGGGATCCTCGGCGTCGCGGTCCGGCGTGGTCGCGCTCTCGCCGTCGTCCCCGCCCTCGGCGGGGTCGCGCGGGAAGGTGAGGACCGTGCGTCCGCCGCGTTCGAGGAAGCACACGAGCGCGCCGTCGACGAGGACGACGAGTCCGCCGGCCTTGCGGCCGGGCCGGTGACCCCCCTCGCCGCGCTCGGGCCACTCCAACGTCGCGCCGTAGGGGTTGGCGGGGTCGGTGGCGGCGAGCACGAGCGCCCGGACGTCGGTACCGCCGTCCTCCGCGCCGACGGGACGGGCGAGGGCCCGGAGACGATCGACGGCGCCGGCCGAGGCGAACTGGGCCGCTCCGAGGTGCTCGACGAAGTACCCGCGGCGCACGGCCCCGGCGTCCTCGGCCGCCGAGAGCACTTTGTACATCGCCGAGAACGCCCCCTCGACGCCCTCCGACTCGACCGCCCCGCGGGTGAGCACGCCGTACCGGTCGAGGAGCACCTCGGCGGTGGCGAGGGTGCGGGCAGTCGGGTCCGGGTCGACCGCAGGCAGCAGGGTCCACCGGCCCACCCCGCGCGGTGGCGTCGTGCGAGGCGGGCTCGCCACCGACCGGGAGCCCAGCGCGCCGATGCCGCGACGACCCAGGCGGGCCGGGCCGGGCCGTCGGCGGCTCTTGTGGGCACCGTGGCCACCGGCGAGCAAGGCCCTCACCGGCGCGAAGGTGTCGTTCGACAGCCGTCCGCTCCACACGAGGCGCCACAGCGCCTCGAGGACCGCGTCGTCCCCGGTGGCGCCGGCCTCCGCGCGGAGCGCGTCGAGCAGGGCGGGAAAGAAGTACCCGCCGCCCGCGCCGAGGAGGTCGCGCACCCGGGCGTCGAGGGAGACGGCGTCCGAGGGCTCCCCGGCCCCGGGGTCTCCGAGAGCCGGGTCGCCTTGGGCCGGGGCGCCGGGCGGCGACGGGTCCTGCGGAGCGGCGAGCGTGAGAGCGGCGGTGTCGGCGAGATGCAACGACACCCAGCCGTCGTCGCCCGCGATCGTGCCGTGACCCTGCCACAGCACGTCACCGCGTGCGAGGGCCTCATCGAGCATCGCCGGGGTGTAGCCGACGACGCGGGAGGGCAGCACGAGCGACTCCAGGGCGCTCGCGGGCACCCGTGCCCCCGAGAGCTGTTCGACGGCACGCAGAAGCCCCGCGGTGCCACGCAGTGTGGGGCGGGGTGCGCCGGTGTCGTCGGCCACGCCCTGCCACGCGGTGGAGAACCGGGCGTAGTCCCGGGGGGAGGCGGGTTCGACCTCGGCGCGGAGCGCGGCGAGGCTGCGGCGGCGGAGGCGGCGGAGGATCTCCGCGTCGCAGTAGTCGGTCCCACTGCCGGCCGGCCGCAGCTCGCCCTCGACGACGCGGCCCGAGGACACGAGGCGCCGCAGCGCATCCCGGACCACCGCGGCGCCGAGCCCGAGGCGATTCGCGAGGTCGGCGGCGGGGAAGGGGCCGTGACAGCGGGCGTAGCGGCCGACGAGGTCGCCGAGGGGATCGGCGAGGGGTTCGAGGAAGACGTCGGGCAGTCCGGGTGGGACGGCGACCCCGAGCGCGTCGCGCAACCGGCCGGCGTCCTCGACGGCGGCGCGGTAGGTCTCACCGGTGAGGCGGACCTCGACGAGTCGTCTCGCGCCGGTGAGCTCGGCGAGGAACGCCGGCACCTGGTCGCGGACCTCGTCCCTGGTGCGGGCACGGATCTCGGGGTCGGTGAGCGGGCCGATGCGTCGCACCATGTCGGCGATGTCCTCGGCGTGCCGACACCGGCGTTCGGGGTCGAGGTATTGCAGCTCGCGTTCGGTGTTCTCGACGATCCGTGGGTCGAGCAGGTCGCGCAGCGAGGCACCCTCACCGCGCCCGAGCAGTTCGGCGAGGAGGGTCGGGTCGAGGGCCAGGGCGGCGGCCCGACGTTCGGCGAGCGGGGAGTCGCCCTCGTAGAGGAACTGGGCGACGTATCCGAACAGGAGGCTGCGAGCGAACGGGGAGGGGTGCTCGGTGTCGACGGTGACGAACGAGACGCCGCGACTGCCGATCGCCCGCATGAGCTCGACGAGGCCCGGGACGTCGAAGACGTCCTGGAGGCACTCGCGGACGGCCTCGAGGACGATCGGGAACTCCGGATAACGCGAGGCCACCTCAAGCAGTTGGGCCGCCCGCTGACGCTGCTGCCACAGGGCCTGGCGCCGGCCGGGGTCGCGGCGGGGGAGCAGGAGCGCGCGCCCCGCGCACTCCCGGAACCGGGAGGCGAAGAGCGCCGACCCCCCGACCTGGGCGGTGACGAGATCGGTGACCTCCTCGGGGTCGAGGGTGACGAGGTCACCGATCTCGGCGAGCACACCGGCGGCGTCGGCCTCGAACTCCAGGTCGGGCAGGCGCAGCACGATGCCGTCGTCGCCGTGCATCGCCTGGACGTCGACACCGAAGCGTTCGCGCATGCGGGCGGAGATGCAGAGGGCCCAGGGCGCGTGGACCTGCGACCCGAAGGGGGAGTGGATGGCGATCTGCCAGTCGCCGATCTCGTCGCGGAACCGCTCCACGACGATCGTGCGGTCGCTCGGCACGACCGAGGTGGCCTCGGCCTGCTCCCGCAGGTAGGCGAGGAGGTTGCTCGCGGCCCACTCGTCGAGCCCCGCGGCGCGGGCGCGCCCGCGCGCGGCCTCGTCGGGCAGCGCGCTGATCTCCCGCACGAACGCCCCGACGGCCCGGCCCAGTTCGAGGGGGCGGCCGAGGGTGTCGCCCTTCCAGAAGGGCAGCTTGCCCGGCACGCCCGGCGCGGGGGAGACGAGCACGCGGTCGTGCGTGATGTCCTCGATGCGCCAGCTCGAGGTGCCGAGGGTGAAGACATCGCCCACGCGGGACTCGTAGACCATCTCCTCGTCGAGTTCGCCGACCCGGCGACCGGGCCCGTCGCCCGCGAGGAACACGCCGAACAGCCCACGGTCGGGGATCGTGCCGCCGCTCGTGACCGCGAGGCGCTGTGCGCCCGGGCGGCCGGTGAGGGTGCCGGTGAGTCGGTCCCACACGATGCGGGGGCGCAGCTCGGCGAACTCCTCGCTGGGGTACCGGCCCGAGAGCAGGTCGAGCACGGACTCCAGCACGCCGGGCGACAGGTCGGCGAACGAGGCCGACCGGCGGAACAGGGCGAGGGTGTCCTCGACGGTCCAGGCGTCGAGCGCACACATCGCGACGACCTGTTGGGCGAGCACGTCGAGCGGGTTGGCGGGGATGCGGAGCGCCTCGATCGCACCCGCACGCATCCGCTCGACGACCACGGCCGTCTGCACGAGGTCGCCCCGGTACTTGGGGAAGAACACCCCGGAGGACACCGCTCCGACCTGGTGACCGGCGCGCCCCACGCGCTGCAGCCCGCCTGCGACGCTCGGCGGTGACTCGACCTGGACGACGAGGTCGATCGCCCCCATGTCGATCCCCAGCTCCAGACTGCTCGTCGCGACGACCGCAGGCAGACGTCCGGCCTTGAGCGCACCCTCGATCTCGGCCCGTTGCTCCCGGCTCACCGAGCCGTGGTGGGCCCGCGCGAGCACCGGCGCGTCCGGATCACCGCCCCGCGACGCCCCGGCCTGGGCCATGATCTGCGCCGGGGCCCGCCTCAGCTCGGCGACCGCACGGGACAGCGGCACGGGGTCGCCGGGAGGCAGGTCGGCACGGCGACCGTCGGTCCCCTCGTCGCGGACGGCACCGGCGCCCCGGTCGTCCCCGTCGTTCGACTGCGCCGCGTGGCCTAGGGTCTCGGCGGCCGAGAGCCGGTCCTCGTGGATCTCGTTGAGGCGGGTGGTGAGGCGTTCGGCGAGTCGGCGGGAGTTGGCGAAGACGAGCGTGGAGCGCTGGGCGTCGATGAGATCGACGAGACGCTCCTCGACGTGAGGCCAGATCGAGGTGCGCTGTTCCGCGCCCGCGGCTGCACCCGAGAGGTCGCCGGTGACCTGGCCGAGAGCCGCCATGTCCTCGACCGGGACGACGACCTGCAGGTCCCACTCCTTGCGGGACGGGGGCGCCACGGTCGTCACCGGTCGACCGCCGGCGAGGTAACGAGCGACCTCCTCGAGGGGGCGCACCGTGGCGGAGAGGCCGATGCGCTGGGCCGGGGCCGGCAGGAGGGCGTCGAGCCGGTCGAGAGTGACCGCGAGGTGGGCGCCCCGCTTGGTCCCCGCGAGGGCGTGGATCTCGTCGATGATCACCGTCTCCACCCCCGCGAGGGACTCGCGCGCCTTGGACGTGAGCAGGAGGAACAGCGACTCGGGGGTGGTGATGAGGATGTCGCTGGGGCGCCGGGCGAAGGCGCGACGTTCGTCGGCGGGGGTGTCGCCGGAGCGCACGGCGACCGTGACGTCGGGCTCGGGCAGATCGAGGCGCCGTGCCGCGTGCCCGATTCCGACGAGGGGGGAGCGGAGGTTGCGTTCGACGTCGACCGCGAGGGCCTTGAGTGGGGAGACGTAGAGCACCCGACACCGCTTCCTGGGGTCGCGATCGGCCTCGGACGCCGGGTCGGATGCGAGCCGGTCGAGCGCCCAGAGGAACGCCGAGAGCGTCTTGCCGGAACCCGTGGGCGCGACCACGAGAGTGTGGTCGCCGCCGCTGATCGACCGCCACGCCCCGGCCTGGGCGGGGGTGGGTTCGCTGAACGAGGCCGTGAACCATTCCCGCGTCGCCGGCGAGAACCGCGCGAGCACGTCGGGATCGCCCGCGGTGTCGGCGGGCTCGGTGCGGGAGAAGGTGGTCTCGTTCATCTCAGGCACAGCGTGCCACCCGGCTCCGACAACCCTTCGGTCCGCGCGTCACCGGAGCCGCCGGCGGTCCGCGCGGGTACCGGGGCAGGAGGTCGGGCCCGGTCCCCGCGTGCTTGACTCCCTCGGGTGAGGGAAAGCGAATTCTGGATGCTCATGAACGACGAGTTCGGCGAGGCCTACGCGGGCGTCGTCGCCCGGTCCCAGCACATGGCGGCCCTCGACGGGCGCTCGGCGCAGGAGGCGCTCGATGCCGGCGTGCCGCCGCGCCGCGCGTGGGAGGCGCTCTGCGAGCACATGGGGATCCCGCCCGAACGCCGCCTCGGCAAGGACCGTCCCCTGCGCCGCGGCCCGATCGACGAGTGACCCGATCGACGGGTGACCCGATCGAGGACCGACCGGGTGGGCGCCGGACCCGGGCGGCACGTGCCCAGGGCGTCTCGACGTCTCGTCAGTGACGGAGCCGCGACACGACCGCCACGGGGCACTCGGCCCCCGTGAGCATGTGTTGGCTCACCGAACCGAGCATGAGTCCGGCGAACCCACCGCGGCCGCGTGATCCGACGACGAGCAGGTCCGCGCTCTTCGAGGCCTCGATGAGCAGTTCCGAGGCGGGGGCTCGCTCCACCCGGACCTCGACGCTCACCTCGGGGTGCTGTGCGGGGAGGTCGCCGATCGCGGCGCGGACCTTCGCCTCGTGACCGGCGACCACGCGCTCCCACGCCGGGGACTCCGGGGTCGTCACGACGACGCCGTCGACGACCTCGAGCCACCACGACTTCAGCGCCGTGACCCGGCCCGCGGGGGAGGCGCAGTCGAAGGCGAAGCGCAGGGCGCGTTCGGAGTCCCGGGACCCGTCGACGCCGACGACGACCCTGGCCGAGCCGTGCGTACGGGCATCCTCGCTCCGGTCCCCGCGGATGACGACGACGGGGCATCGGGCGTGTGAGGCGGTCTGCAGGGAGACGGTGCCGAGGATCGCGGCGGTCTTGCGACCCCGGCCGCGGGTCCCGACGACGACGAAGGACGCCCGTTCGCTCGCGGCGACGAGCACCTGAGCAGCACCGCCCCAGGGCCGCGAGCAGGTGATCTCGACGTCCGGGGCCACTTCGAGCGCATGCCCCCGGGCCCTGGTGAGCATCGCGTCCCCGCCGTCGTCGAGCACGACCTCCCACGGGATGGTCCCCTCGACGGACGCCGTCGGCAGGGCGTAGGACTCACGGGCACACAGGAGGTGGACGGGCAGACCACGGGAGGCGGCCTCACGGGCACCCCAGGCCAGGGCGGCGTCCGAGGCGACGGATCCGTCGATACCGATGACGACGCTGCCCTCGGGCACGTCGGCGACCTCCTCGAGCGGGGAGATCGGCGACAGGTCGCGCGGCGTCGCGCCGGAGTCGGAGTCGGATCCCGGGACGGTGGTCTCATGGTCGGTCATGACGGCAGTCTGGGCCGGACCCGGTGGGGAGGACAGGGCCCAAGTGCCCGCCTCGCCCGCTCCCCGACCTCGAGACGGAACGAGCCCATCCCGAGACGCCGAGGCGTCGGGCGAGAGGACGAGACACGGGTCATGGGTCCGGGCACGGCACGCCGCGAGCCGTGAGTGCGGCCGTGCGACGTGACGGCACGCGACCCGCCGCGACGCGCCGGGCCGGAAGTGTTGGCGCTCGAACATGCGTTCGGTAGGGTCATCCCCAGGTGGCGACACCGCCGGCCAGTCCTCCACAGGCATCGCCTGAGGTGAGAGGGCTGTCGGTGGCTCCACCTAGCGTCCGACCCGAGACGCCGACCGCGGCGCCAGGGTTGCCGGTGGGCGCGCCCGAATCGAACCGACAGAAGGCAGGTGCACGGCGATGGCCGCATCCAACTCCTCCACGACCGCCGAACAGCGCGCGATGGAACAGCGCGTGAAGTCCCTCGACACGGTCATGGCGCAGATCGAGAAGAACTACGGCAAGGGCGCGGTCATGCGCCTCGGCGACGACGTGCGCCCGCCCATCGGCACGATTCCCACGGGGTCGGTCGCGCTCGACATCGCGCTCGGTATCGGTGGTCTGCCGCGGGGGCGCATCGTCGAGATCTACGGCCCGGAGTCCTCCGGTAAGACGACCGTGGCGCTCCACGCCGTGGCCAACGCGCAGAAGGCCGGCGGCATCGCGGCGTTCATCGACGCCGAGCACGCGCTCGACCCCGAGTACGCCAAGAAGCTCGGGGTCGACACCGACGCCCTGCTCGTCAGCCAGCCCGACACGGGTGAGCAGGCGCTCGAGATCGCCGACATGCTCATCCGCTCCGGCGCGCTCGACATCATCGTCGTCGACTCCGTCGCCGCGCTCGTCCCGCGCGCCGAGATCGAGGGCGAGATGGGCGACTCGCACGTCGGGCTGCAGGCCCGGCTCATGAGCCAGGCGCTCCGCAAGCTCACCGGTGCCCTCAACAGCACCGGCACCACGGCGATCTTCATCAACCAGCTTCGCGAGAAGATCGGTGTCATGTTCGGTTCGCCCGAGACCACCACGGGTGGAAAGGCGCTCAAGTTCTACGCGTCCGTGCGCCTCGACGTCCGGCGCATCGAGACCCTCAAGGACGGCACGGACCCGGTGGGCAACCGCACCCGGGTCAAGGTCGTCAAGAACAAGGTGTCCCCGCCGTTCAAGCAGGCCGAGTTCGACATCCTCTACGGTCGTGGCATCTCCCGGGAGGGCGGTCTGCTCGACATGGGCGTGGAGCAGGGGTTCGTGCGCAAGTCCGGTGCCTGGTACACCTACGACGGCGACCAGCTCGGTCAGGGCAAGGAGAACGCCCGCAACTTCCTCACCGACAACCCCGAGCTCGCCGACGAGTTGGAGCGCAAGATCCTCATGAAGCTCGGCATCGGCCAGTACGCCCAGCAGGCGGAGGTCGACGCGGAGACCGACGCGGCGGCCGAGAGGTCGGCAGCGCCCGTCGGTGAGCCGGCCGTCTCGTTCTGATCGGTCTCGCGCGGCGAGGGCCCGTCCCCGCTGCCGGGGCGGCGGGGACGGGGCTTTCTGCCCAGGTCATCGGCCGCGGGGTGCTGATCGTCGATGAGGGGAGATCCTCGTGACCGGCTTCGGTCGTGCCATGCCGCCGGGGCGTGAGCCCGAGCAGGAACCGGATCGCGTCGTGCGGGACGGCGAGACGCCGGAGGAACGGCTCGCCCGTGCCCGCGCGGCTCTTGCCGAGGCGGAGACCCTCGCCACGGCGCCGCCGCCCGACGACGCCGAGCGCACCGCGTCACGGTCCACGCGCACGTCCGCGCGTGGCGCATCCGGACGACCCACGGGGGGCTCGTCCCGACGCGCTGCGCCCAGGTCGCGCCGCGGCGCACCGGCGCGGCGATCCGGCACGGCGGGCCGCCCCGAGCGCGAGGGTGGCCGTGGAGGTGAGATCGATCTGTCGTCGTGGCCGGGGGCCGGGCCGGCGCCCGACTGGGTGCCGGAGGCCCCGGCTCCCGACACCTCGTCGGATGAGTCCTCCGGAGGGGCGGGGCAGCCCGCAGGTCGGCGAGGTCGGGCCGCTCGTCCTCGCGACGCCGGTGTTCGTGACGTCGAATCCGGCGGGTCCGAGGACGCTGCCTCCGGCGTCGAGGTCGACCCGCACGAGGAGGCGGCGAGGGCGCGTCAGGTGGTGTTGCGGCAGTTGGCGATGGCGCCGCGGAGCCGGGCTCAGCTCGTCGACAAGCTCGCGGCCAAGGACATCGACCCCGACATCGCCGACGAGGTGCTCGACCGGTTCGAGGAGGTCGGTCTGGTCGACGACGCCGCGTTCGCCGAGGTTCTCGTGCGGTCGCAGCCGGAGTCGCGTGGTCTCTCCAAACGGGGGCTGCGGCACGAGCTGCGGAAGAAGGGCGTGGACCCCGACATCGTCGAGGACGCCCTCGCCCCCCTCGACGCCGAGAGCGAACGCGCACGGGCCGAGGATCTCGTCGCCACCCGCATGCGTCGCCTGCACGGTCTCCCGCGGGAGGTCCAGATGCGCCGCCTTGCTGGCTTTCTCGCCCGCAAGGGTTACCCCGGTGATCTCGCGTTCTCGGTCATCAGGCAGGCCGTCGACGCCGCAGAGGAACACCGGCGGGACTGACGGCGCCTGACGGCCCCGTACCCTGGAGGGTGCGATGACGACCACGAACCTGCTCAAGACCTACGACGTCCGCACCCACGGGTGCCAGATGAACGTCCACGACTCCGAACGCCTCGCCGGCCTCCTCGAGACCGCCGGATACGTCGACCTCGCGAGCATCCCGATGCCCGACCGGCCCGAGGTCGCCGACGTCGTCGTCTTCAACACGTGCGCGGTGCGGGAGAACGCCGACAACAAGCTCTACGGCAACCTCGGTCAGCTCCGGCCCGCCAAGACCCGCAACCCGGAGATGCAGATCGCCGTCGGCGGCTGCATGGCGCAGAAGGACCGCGACACGATCGTCGCGCGGGCACCGTGGGTCGACGTCGTCTTCGGCACCCACAACATCGGGTCGCTGCCCGCGCTGCTCGACCGCGCCCGGCACAACAAGCGGGCCGAGGTCGAGATCCTCGAGTCGCTCGAGACGTTCCCCTCGACGCTGCCGACCCGGCGCGACTCGGCGTACTCCGGGTGGGTGTCGATCTCCGTGGGCTGCAACAACACGTGCACCTTCTGCATCGTGCCCAGCCTGCGCGGCAAGGAGCAGGACCGCCGTCCCGGCGACATCCTCGCCGAGGTCGAGGCGCTCGTCGCCCAGGGCGTCGTCGAGGTCACCCTGCTCGGTCAGAACGTCAACTCCTACGGCGTCGAGTTCGGTGACCGACAGGCGTTCTCCAAGCTCCTCCGCGCGTGCGGGGAGATCGACGGCCTCGAGCGCATCCGCTTCACGAGCCCCCACCCGGCCGCGTTCACCGACGACGTCATCGATGCGATGGCCGAGACCCCCACGGTCATGCCGAGCCTGCACATGCCCTTGCAGTCCGGGTCCGACCGCGTCCTCAAGGACATGCGCCGCAGCTACCGCAGCACGAAGTTCCTCCGCATCCTCGACGACGTGCGAGCCCGCATCCCCGACGCGGCGATCACGACCGACATCATCGTCGGATTCCCCGGCGAGACCGAGCAGGACTTCCAGGCCACCCTCGACGTCGTCGCCGCGTCCCGGTTCTCCAGCGCGTTCACGTTCCAGTACTCGATCCGCCCCGGCACCCCGGCGGCGACCATGGGCGATCAGATCCCCAAGGCCGTCGTGCAGGAGCGGTTCGAGCGGCTCGTCGCCCTCCAGGACGAGATCTCGTGGGCGGAGAACCGCCGCATCGAGGGCCGCGAGGTCGAGGTGCTCGTCGCGCCGTTCGAGGGTCGCAAGGACCTCGAGACCGCGCGCATGTCCGGCCGCGCCCGCGACAACCGCCTCGTCCACTTCGCGCTGCCGGAGGGGTTGCCCGAGTCCGAGCGACCGCGCCCCGGCGACGCCGTCACGGTCGGGGTCACCTACGGTGCGCCCCATCACCTCGTCGCCGATTCGGCCCTCCGGGGCGGGGCGTTCTCCGTCCGCCGAACGGCCGGTGGCGACGCGTGGGCCGCGAGCCAGGACAACCCCGTGCCGGGGCGCCCGGCGGTCTCGCTCGGCCTTCCCTCGATCGGTCGGCCACAGGCCGCCTTCCCGCCTGCGGGAGGGTGCGGAACGGCGTCGTGCGGCTGAGGGGGGAAGCTGCGCCGTGAGCACAGACCCGCCCACGCCGCACCTCGTCGTCGCCGTCGTCGGTGCCACCGCGACGGGGAAGTCGGCGCTCGCGCTCGACCTCGCCGAGCGGCTCGGCGGCGAGATCGTCGGCGCGGACGCCTCGCAGCTCTACCGGGGGATGGACATCGGCACGGCCAAGGTGCCCGCGGAACAGCGCCGGGGCGTGCCACACCACCAGATCGACGTCCTCGACATCGAGGAGGACGCGAGCGTCGCCGCCTACCAACGCGAATCACGGGCCGATCTCGACGGCATCCTCGACCGGGACCGGTGGCCGATCCTCGTGGGCGGTTCGGGCCTGTACGTGCGCGCCGCGACCGACCGTCTGGAGATCCCCCCGACCGACCCCGAGGTCCGCGCCCGGCTCGAGGCCGAGGCCGAGCGGGTGGGCACGCCGGAGATGCTGGCGAGGCTGCACGCGCTCGACCCGGAGGCCGCGGGCCGCCTGGAGCCGAACAACACGCGCCGCATCGTCCGGGCATTGGAGGTGGTCGAGCTCACCGGACGGCCGTTCTCGGCGACGATGCCCCGGCGCGAGTACCTGCGTCCCACGATCACCCTCGGCCTCGGTCTCGACCGGCACCTCCTCGACGAGCGCATCGCCCGCCGGACCGCCGCGATGTGGGCAAACGGGCTGCTCGACGAGGTCGCCGCGCTGGAGGAGCGGGGGCTGTCGCGCACGCGGACGGCCTCCCGCGCCGTCGGCTACCGCGAGGCGCTCGCCGAACTCTCCGGGCGCCTCACCCGCGGGGAGGCGATCGAGGCGACGACGACCGCGACCCGTCGCCTCGTCCGCCGACAGGAGAGCTGGTTCCGCCCCGACCCCCGCATCGTGTGGCTCGACGCCACCGACCCCCGGTTGCTCGAGCACGCCCTCGGGGTCGTCGAGGCGGCGGGCCGGGGCGACCTCGGCGTCCCCGGCCGGTCCGACGACGGGTGAGCGCGGTGGCCCGGGCGCCACGGGGGCGGGGGCTGTCGGAGGCGGATGTCAGACTTTCACCCGTGACCACCGAGAGCGCGCCCACCCACCAGCGAGTGCCCTTCACCAAGGGGCACGGCACCCAGAACGACTTCGTCCTCGTGCCCGACGTCGACGGCGAGCTCGACCTCTCCGATGCGCAGGTCCGGTTCCTCGCCGACCGCCGCGGCGGCATCGGGGGCGACGGGGTGATCCGCGTGGTCCGCACGCGGCACGCCGAGGAGCCGGAGGTCCGGGCCCTCGCCGACGAGGCCGGGTGGTTCATGGACTACCGCAACGCCGACGGCAGCCGAGCCGAGATGTGTGGCAACGGGACCCGGGTCTTCGCCGCGTATCTGTCGCGCGAGGGGCTCGCCACCGGGCCGCGCATCCCGATCGCCACCCGCGCGGGGGTCAAGGTCGCCGACGTCGCCGAAGCCGAGAACGGCGAGACCTCCTACGCGGTGGATCTCGGCCCCTGGCGACTCACGGCGTCGGAGGCGATCACCGCGCAGGGGTACGACACGCTCGTCGCCGTCCCCGGGCTCGACCCGCTGCCCGGCATGAGCCTCGACCTCGGCAATCCGCACGTCGTCGTCGTGCTGCCCGAGAGCGCCGACGTCATGGACCTCGATCTCACCACCGCGCCGGTGCTCAACCCCGCGCCGAGCTCGGGCGCGAACGTCGAGCTGGTGCAACCGCTCGGGCCCGGACACCTGCAGATGCGCGTCCACGAACGCGGCGTCGGTGAGACGCGCTCCTGCGGCACGGGTGCCGCCGCCGCCGCCCTCGCCCTCATGACGTGGAGCGGAGCACCGCGCGAGAACGACCGGTGGCGCGTCGACGTCCCCGGCGGCACCCTCCACGTCCGCGCCCTGCCCGGGCAACGGGTCGAGCTGGCGGGACCGGCCGCCCTCGTCGCCGACGGAGTGGTCGACGTGCCACGACACTGACGACGGGACCTGCCGGCACGGGGCGGCACGCATCGGGAGGCGGCGACGCGACCCGATGCGCGTTCCCGGCGTGTTCGCCGCGGTCCTACCTCGTTCCGGGATCGCGCGGATGCCGGCGCCTCAGGCGCCCTCGACGGGCGGCGTGAGGTGGCGATGCACGGTGAGCACCCGGAAGCCCTTGGCCGAGGCGAGGCGGGCGGTCGAGAAGGACGACCCGAGTGTGCCGCCGAGCCAGGCGTGCAGGGAGTCGGCCCCGAGGTTCTTCTGGACGACGAGAGAGGCGGTGCCGCCCGGCGCGAGGCGCGGCAGCCACTGCAGGAGCATCTCGTGGAGCGCCGCCTTGCCGACGCGGATCGGGGGATTGGACCAGATCGCCGCGAACGACACGTCCTCGGGCACGGCGCCCGGTTCGGCCGCGCGCACGTTGTCGAGCCCATGACGTGCGGCGTTGCGGGCGAGCAGGTCGAGGGCGCGGCGGTTGACGTCGACCCCCCACACCGTGGCCTCGGGAGAGAGGGAGGCGAGGGTGAGGCTGATCGGACCCCACCCGCAGCCGAGGTCGAGCAGGTGGCCGTGCTGGGGCGGGTCGGGGACGCTGCGCAGGAGGACGGACGTGCCGAGGTCGAGCCGCTCCGGGCAGAAGACGCCGGGCGCGGTCTCGACCGTCATCGGTGCTCCGGCGATGGGGACGGTCAACGCCCGGCGCTGGTCGGCGCTCGCGGGGTCGGCCGTGAAGTAGTGCTCCTGCGCGTCCACACCGCCGGAGCCTAGTCGGGACCGACGCGGTCGGGCGCCCGCGACGCGTCGCCGGGCGCGGACCGCGGTCCCCGAGACCGGCGCAGACGTCGGCGGGAGTCCCCTCCGGCCCGACACCGTCCGCAGGCGACCCGTCGAGCGCCTCACCCGAGCATGCCGAGCACACCGTCACGGCGCTCACGGACCGGACGACGTCCACGCACCGGGACCACCACCACGGACCGATGACCGCTCGCCGCCTCCGGCGCCCGATCACGGCCACCTCGCGCCCGCGACGGAATACCCGAGGCCGGATCCGCCTTGAAGAGAAGGCACCACACACCGTCGTCTTGGAGGTTTTCCCCATGTCCCGCATCGTCGTCATCGGTGGCCACGGCAAGGTCGCCATGCGTCTCGCGCCGCAGCTGGTCGAGGCCGGGCACGAGGTGATCTCGCTCGTGCGCAACCCCGACCACGTCGCCGAGGTCGAGCAGACCGGCGCCCACGCGCAGGTGGCCGACGTCGAGTCGCTCAACGTGGCCGGTATCGCAGAGGTGTTCTCCGGGGCGGACGCCGTCGTGTGGTCCGCGGGTGCCGGGGGCGGCGCACCGGAGCGCACGTACGCCGTCGACCGCGACGCCGCGATCCGCTCGATGGAGGCCGCCGCCCAGGCCGGCGTCGACCGGTACGTCATGGTGTCGTACTTCGGTGCGGGCCCCGAGCACGGTGTCGACCCCGACGACGGCTTCTACGCCTACGCCGAGGCCAAGGCCGCCGCGGACGCCCACCTCAAGGGCACCGACCTCGCGTGGACCATCCTGGGCCCGAGCGCCCTCACCCTCGAGGCCGGCACGGGCCGCATCGAGACCGGTGCCGGCGTCACGGGCAGCGAGGCGAGCCGCGACAACGTCGCCCAGGTCATCGCCGCCACCCTCGCCGACGATTCCACCGTCCGCCGGGTCATCGAGTTCAACGACGGCGACACGCCGATCGCGGAGGCCATCACCGCCTGAGGCGGCCGTCCCCCAGGGGCGCCACGTGTCACCGCACTCATCACGCAGGGGTGCGACCCACGGCCATGAGCCGAGGGTCGCACCCCTGCGTCGTCCCGTGCTTCATCCGTGCCGCGTCCCGTGCCCGATCGAGCAGGGGCGTCGCGCGGTCGGAGGGGCCGGGATCAGTCCTCCCAGGCCGCGGTGACGCGCCGGGTGACGGATTCGCGGAACTGGCGCGTCGTCTCGGGGAGGAGTTCACCCGTCCCCCAGTCGACGATCACGGCGTACCGGCGGATGAGGTCGAGGGTGTCGAGCTCGCCCTCGCGGTACCGTCGGGCGACGTCCTCGGGGTCCTCCTCCAACCACCCACGGCGGGCGCCGCGGATCTCGGTCCGCAGCCGCCGGGTGGCGTCCTCGTCGAGGCGGTAGTCGTCGAGTTCGGCGTCGACCTCCTCGATGACGACCCCGTAGTCCGTGCCGGCCCGGACGAGCGAGACGTATCCGTCGATGACGTCCTCGAGCACGTCGCGGGGGTCGCGGTCCAGCGGGTCGCCCAGGCCGCCGCCACCGGCGGAGGGACGCTCGAACGTGTCGCCCGGCCCCACCGGCACCGAGGAGAACACGCTGCCGAGGAAGCGCTCCTGCGGGGTGCCCCGGTTGAGCCACACACCGTGGGGGTTCGAGGCGAGCCCGCCGTCGATCCCCCACGTGATCGACCGTGCGCGGTCGCAGCAGTAGGACATCACCGTGCGGTCGGCGTCGGTGAGGGTGCCGCCCTTCTCGATGCCCACCCCGCCGCGGTGCCGGCCGGGACCACCGGAGTCGGTCGCGATGGCGTGCTTGGTGGTGAGGACGGGGGACAGCCGCTCCTGCCCCTCGACGGGCTGGACGGCGAGGCCGACGCCGAAGACGGGGGCCGAGGTCCCCGACCCGTCGCGGTCGCTGCGACCGCCCCAGCCGCCGGCCATCCAGTCGTACCACATGAAGAACGGCTTCTCCGGGGAGCGCCCGTCGCGCCCGCCGACCAGCAGGTATTCCAGGTTGAAACAGCCGGCGAGGGCGCGCTCGGGCATGAGACCGGACCAGATCTCGAAGATCGCGTTCATGATCTTCTCGTAGGGCCCGGAGCAGAACCCCGTGACCGCGTACGGCCAGCCGGCGTTGACGACCGTGCCCTCGGGGCCGATGTCCGCCGAGACCGCCCGGTAGAACCCGGAGTTGAGCGGGACGTCGGGGAAGAACGTCTTGGTCCCGGCGTAGAGCGCCGAGTGCGTCGTCCCGTAGCCGGAGTTGAGGAACGAGGCGACCGCGGGGGCAGATCCCTCGAGGTCGTAGTGGATCTGGTCGCCCTCGATGTGCAGGTTGACGACGATCGGGACGAGGCCCTCCCCGCGACCGGGGTCGGCGTCGAGGTAGTCGGTCGTCGACCAGGTGCCGTCGGGCAGGTCCGCGACCCGCTTGCGGACGAGGGTCTCGACGTAGTCCTGCACCTCCTGCATGGCGGCGACGATCGTGTCCTTGCCGTAGCGCTCGACGAGCCGGAGGATGTCGCGCTCGCACACGGCCGTCGCCTCGGACTGCGCGTGGAGGTCGCCGAGGCTGATGCCGGGGGAGCGGGTGTTCTCGACGAGGAGTGCGGCGACGTCGTAACGCAGGGTGCCCCGGTCGAAGATCCGGATCGCGGGGATGCGCAGACCCTCGCCGAAGTGCTCGGTGGCGTTGACGTCGAAGCTGCCCGGCACGTTGCCGCCGATGTCGGCCCAGTGACCCTTGTTCTGGGCGAACGCGATGATCTCGTCGCCCACGAAGATCGGGCGGATGAAGCTCACGTCGTTGAAGTGGGTGCCGCCGCGGTAGGGGTCGTTGATCGCGAAGACGTCGCCGGGATGGATGTCGTCACCGAACTGCTCCAGCACCGCCTGGCACTGGAAGTGCAGGGTGCCGACGTGGACGGCGATGTCCTGGCTGCCCTGCATGACGGTGTTGCCGCGTGCGTCGCACAGGGCGGAGGAGAAGTCCCGGCTGTAGATGACGAAGCTGTAGCAGGTCCGCAGGATCTGCTCGCTCATGAGGTCCACCGAGGTGGTGAACGCGTTCTTGAGCACCTCGAACGTCACCGGGTCGAGGGTGCGACGTCGGTCCGAGGACGAGGTGGTGGTGGCGGCGGTCGAGGGCGTGGTGCCCCTCGTCCCGTCGGTCGTCGGACCGTCGTTCTCGCCATGTGCCGTGGTGCCGCGGTCGGTGAGCTGTGTGGTCATGTCAGGCCTCCTTCGAGTCGTGGCCGGGCGCGCTCGAGGCGTCGAGGTGGATGCGGATGTTGAGCCACTCGTCGATCTCCGCGCGGGTGCCCGGCGGGACGACGGTGGTCGAGTCGAACTGGTCGACGATCGCCGGGCCGGCGAACGTCGTGCCGACGGGAAGGGCGTCGCGGTCGTGGACGGGGACCTCGACCCAGCCCGTCTCCTCGAACCAGGCCCGCCGCCGCGAGGCGGGCTCGGGGTCGGCCGTGCCCGTGCGCTCGTGGGGCGGGAAGGCCGGCTTCGGCGTCCGGCCGACGGCACTGAGTCCGATCTGATAGAGCTCGACGGGCGCGTCGTCGCGCCGGAACGCGAACTCCCGCTCGTGCTGTTCGTGGAAGCGGGCGACCGCCTCCTCGAGGGCCTCGGCCCCCGAACCCACCTCGACGGCCAACGACCGCCACTGCCCCGCGTAGCGCATGTTGATCGAGCGCTGCAGGACGGCGTTCTCGGCCGTCACGCCCTCGTGCAGGAGGCGCTCGGTGGCCTCGGCCTCGAGGGCGGTGAACGCCTCCTCGAGCTCGTCGTGGTCGACCTCGTCGGCGTGGTGGCTGAACATCGTCGAGAGGTCGTGTCGGATGTCGACGAGCAGGCAGCCGAGGGCGGAGGTCACGCCCGGGTTCGGCGGCACGATGACCGTGGGGATCGAGAGCTCCTTGGCGACCTCGGCCCCGTGGAGGGCGCCCGCACCGCCGAACGCGACGAGGGCGAAGTCGCGCGGGTCGAGGCCCCGTCGGATCGACACGAGGCGCACGGCGTCGGACATGTTGGCGTTGGCGACCTTGAGCACCGCTCCCGCGGCCTCCTCGAGCGACATGTCGAGCGGCTCGGCGACGTGCTCGGTGAGCGCGCGTTCGGCCCGTTCGGGCTCCAGGGCCTTGGCGCCGCCGGCGAGGGTCGTCCCGAGACGTCCGAGGGCGAGGTTGGCGTCCGTGTTCGTCGCCTCGGTGCCGCCCGTGGCGTAGCAGGCCGGGCCGGGGTCGGCGCCCGCCGACTGAGGACCGTTGCGCAGCGAGCCCGCCGGGTCGATCCACGCGAGTGAACCGCCGCCTGCGCCGATCGTGAGGACCTCGATGCTCGGGAACGTGATCGGGTGGCCGTACTCGACCTGCCACTCCTTGGTCACCCGCAGCTCGCCGCCGTGGACGACGCAGATGTCGGTGCTCGTCCCACCCATGTCGAGGCCGATCGCGTTCTCGAACCCGCACTGCGTCGCGATGGCGCGGCACGCGATGGCCCCCGCCGCGATGCCGGAGGCGGCGAGGCGCACCGGGTACTGCGAGACCATGCGGGGAGTCATCGAGCCGCCACCGGAATGGAGCAGCAGCAGGTCTCCCTCGTATCCGCCGTCGGCGAGCTCATCGGCGAGGCGGTCGACGTAGCCGCTCACGAGCGGGGCGAGCACCGCGTTGGCGACCGTCGTGTTGAAGCGCTCGAACTCGAAGATCTCCGGCAGGATCGACGCCGACGTCGAGACCGAGGCCTCGGGCATCTCCTCGAGGAGGATCTCCCGCATCCGCTCCTCGTGGGCCGGGTTGGCGTAGGAGTTGAGGAAGCAGACGGCGACGGTGGTCGCGCCCCGACGCCGCAGGAGCCGGGCGACGCGGCGGGCCTCGTCCTCGTCGAGCGGGGTGACGACCTGACCGTCGTACCCGATGCGCTCGGGGACCTCGAACCGGTCACGTCGGCGGATGTAGGGCGGGGTGACGTCCTGGTAGGCGTCCCAGAGGTCGTCCCGCGTCCCGTCGCGGATCTCGAGGACGTCGCGGAAGCCCGTCGTCGTCACCATGGCCGCGGGCGGGAACCGCCGCGTGATGAGCGCGTTGGTCGCGACGGTCGTGCCGTGGGAGAAGAGGGAGACCGACGACAGGTCGATGCCTGCACGGTCGACACCCGCCATCACGGCCCGCATGGGGTCGTCGGGGGTGGAGGGGACCTTGCTGACGAAGAAGTCCTTCGTGTCCTCGTCGACGACGAAGACATCGGTGAACGTTCCGCCGACGTCGACGGCGACTCGCTGTGCGCCCACGGGCACCTCCTGGTGAATCGGGTTCCGGCCGTGAGGGATGACGGCGAGCGGACCGGTCGCGTCGCCGTTGGTGAGTCACCCTGCGGTAGCCGCCGCCGGCTCGTCACTAGCGGATTCACGAGGCGGGGTGAGATTCTTTGTCCGATCCGACAAAGGTCGGCCCCGGGCCTGGGTGCCTCGGGGGTGATCGGGAGGGGCCGACCAGCACCCCGGGAGGGAGGAGAGCAGGCGCATGACGACCGACGACGTCGCGGCAGGCGAGGTCGAGATCCGGCGGCTGAGGCGGGAGATCTGGTTCCATCACGAGCTCCTCGCCGCGCTCGGCGACGAACGTCCGCTCCAGGCCCTCATCGCCCGGCTGGGGCAACTCGTCCGTGGTACCGCCGTGCTCTACGACGAGACGGGTCGCATCGCCGCGTCCGTGGGCGAGGGTCCGGTGCGGCTGCTGTGGCACGAACTCGACCACCGCGAACGCGTGTTCACGAGGTTGGACATCGGCCGCTACCGCGTCCTCGCCACCCCGATCGTCATGCGGGGCGCAGGCTTCTGGGTGGCGCTCGCCAGCCGCGACGCCGACGCGATCGAGGCCTCGGGCGAGCCTCTCCTCCTCACCGCCGGGCGGATGCTCTCGGCGATGCGGGGAGCGAGGACCCTCGCCCTCACCCAGGAGCTCACGAGGGCGAGGCACCTCATCACGATCCTGCTCGGTGAGGTGACCGCCGACCGCGTCGCCTCCCTGTGGCGCCGTCTGCGCGAGCTGCGGTTCACGGTCAACCAGCCGCTGCGGGCCGTCGTGGCGACCCCGGTGTCCCCGGAGTCCGAGACCCCACGGCGACGGGTCGACCGGCTCGAGGCCATGCACGAGCGCGCCTATCTCGCGGGGCTGCCCCTCGTGCTCTCCGACGCCCCGACCGGCGCCCCCCTCGGACCGGGACGCCGCAGCGGTGCCGTCCTCGCCCTCGTCGCCGACGAACCCGCGCTCGGCGCCTGGTTGGAGCGCCTCGCCGCCACCCATGTCGTCGGCGTGAGCGAACCCTTCATCGACCTTCTGCGCGCACCCGCCGCCTACCGGGACGCCGGAATGGCCCTGCGCGTCGGACTCGTCACGCAGGCCGGTGGGAGCCCCGGCCGGCCCGAGACCGGCGAGGGTCGGGGCGCCGGGACCGGGACCGGGCAGGGGCCCCGCAGGGAAAGGGCAGCCGACACCGACACCGGTTCACGTGGTGGCACCCCGGAGGCGACCGGTGCCGTCGTCCACTTCGAGGACGTCGACCTCGCGACCTGGCTGACCTCCAGCCGCCCGGCGGCCGACCTCGAGGCCCGCACGAGGCGCCAGTTCGGAGCTCTGCTCGACAAGGAGGACCTCCGCGAGACGCTCGTCGTCCACCTCGCGCTGGGATCGGACGTCAACGCCACCGCGCGGCGGCTGTATCTGCACCCCAACACCGTCCGTTATCGCCTGCGTCGGGTCGAGGACGAGATCGGTGGCCCGCTCGGCTCCGCCGCGACGATCGCCAACCTCTATCTCGCGTTGCAGGAGGAGATCGCCGCCGTGCCGCGGCCCGCGCCGCCCTCACCGCCGCCCCCCGGACCGTCGGCGAGGCCCTCCACGGCGCCGCGGCCGTCCGCCCCGCGGGCAGCGCCCCCGGCGCCCGGCGCGGCCCCCTCCACCGCTGCACGCAGCGGCGACGCCCGGGGGACGCGAGGAACCCGATGAGGCCGTTCGCGCCTGTGAGCCGACGTCGTGGTCCAGACTGTGACGATCCCACGACGACGTGAGCGTGATCCCAACGGCGGGAGGCACAGATGGGTCCGATGCACCTGGCGGCATCCCGGCTGGAACTGAGCGGGGGTGATCTCACCCTCGTCCTCGTGATCGGGGCCATCGCCCTGGTCGCCCTGGTCGTCGGCGGACTCTTCCGCGCCGAGGTCCTCCGCGCCGATGCCGGCACCCCGGGGATGCAGGAGATCGCCCGGGCCGTGCAGGAAGGGGCCTCGGCCTACCTCGACCGACAGATGCGCACCCTCGTGTGGTTCGTCGTCGCCGCGGTCGCGCTGCTGCTGGTCCTGCCCGCACCGGACCTGTCGAGCCGCCTCGGACGAAGTCTCGCGTTCGTCGTCGGCGCCGGGTTCTCCGCGGCCATCGGCTACCTCGGCATGACACTCGCCGTGCGCGCCAACGTCCGGGTCGCCGCCGCCTCCCGCGACGGGGACCGGACGCCGGGGTTCCGCCTCGCCGTCCGCACGGGTGGGGCCGTCGGCATGGTCACGGTCGGCCTCGGGCTGTTGGGCGCGGCCGTCGTCGTCGTCCTGTTCCGCGACCGGGCCCCCACGGTGCTCGAGGGATTCGGGTTCGGCGCGGCGCTGCTCGCCATGTTCATGCGTGTCGGGGGCGGCATCTTCACCAAGGCCGCCGACGTCGGCGCCGACCTCGTCGGCAAGGTCGAGCAGGGCATCCCCGAGGACGACCCCCGCAACGCCGCCACGATCGCCGACAACGTCGGCGACAACGTCGGCGACTGTGCCGGCATGGCGGCCGACCTCTTCGAGTCCTACGCGGTCACGCTCGTCGCCGCGCTCATCCTCGGCAAGGCCGCCTTCGGGGCGCACGGTCTCGTGTTCCCGCTCATCGTGCCCGCCGTCGGCGTGCTCACCGCCGTCATCGGGATCTACCTCACGCGGGTCCGACCGGGGGAGAACGGGCTCCGCGCGATCACCCGCGGTTTCGCGATCGCGGCCGGGGTCTCGGTCATCGGCTGCGGGATCGCGGCCTTCGCCTATCTCCCGGACGCGTTCTCGGGACTCGTCGGCGTGAACGCCGAGATCATCGGCCTGACCGGCGACCCCCGCCTCCGCTCCTGGGCCGCGGTGACCCTCGGGATCGTCCTCGCCGCGGTCATCCTCTTCCTCACCGCGCACTTCACGGGCACCGACAACGAGCCCACCCGCAACGTCGCCCGCACCTCGGTCACCGGCGCCGCGACCGTCGTCCTCGCCGGTATCGGCGTCGGGTTCGAGTCGGCCGTCTACACCGCCGCGGTCATCGGCGCCGGGGTCTACGGCGCCTACCTGCTCGGCGGTGGATCGATCCTCGTGTCGCTGTTCTTCGTCGCGCTCGCCGGTTGCGGGCTGCTCACGACGGTCGGCGTCATCGTCGCGATGGACACCTTCGGGCCGGTCAGCGACAACGCACAGGGCATCGCCGAGATGTCCGGCGACGTCACCGGCGACGGCGCCCAGGTGCTCACCGAGCTCGACGCGGTCGGCAACACCACCAAGGCCATCACCAAGGGCATCGCGATCGCGACCGCCGTCCTCGCCGCGACCGCGTTGTTCGGCTCCTACAACGACTCCGTGAGCGAGACCCTCGCCGCCCGGGGCGAGGACGTCATGGCCTCGATGCACGACTACGCGATCGTCCACCCCGCGACCCTCGTGGGCGTCATCGCGGGCGCCGCCGTCGTGTTCCTCTTCTCCGGTCTCGCGATCGACGCCGTCACCCGCGCCGCGGGCGCCATCGTCCTCGAGGTGCGTCGGCAGTTCCGCGAGCACCCCGGGATCATGGAGGGCACCGAGAAGCCCGAGTACGGCCGCGTCGTCGACATCTGCACCCGAGACTCGCTGCGCGAACTCACCACGCCGGGCCTGCTCGCCGTGCTCGCCCCGGTGGCCATCGGGTTCTCCCTCGGGTTCGGCGCGCTCGCCGGGTTCCTCGCCGGCGCCATCGCGGCGGGCGTCCTCATGGCCGTGTTCCTCGCGAACTCCGGCGGCGCCTGGGACAACGCGAAGAAGATCGTCGAGGACGGCGCGCACGGCGGCAAGGGCTCCGAGGCCCACGCCGCGACCGTCATCGGTGACACCGTCGGCGACCCGTTCAAGGACACCGCCGGACCCGCCATCAACCCGCTCATCAAGGTGATGAACCTCGTCGCGGTGCTCATCGCGCCCGCCGTCGTCGCGCTGTCGACCGGCTCCGGGTGGGCGCTCGCCGCGCGCCTCGGCATCGCCGCCGTCGCCGCGTTCGTCATCATCCTCGCGGTCGACCGCACCCGGTTCCGCGCGACCAAGACCCTGCCCGACGTCGAGGCCGCGGTCGATGAGCAGGGGAGCCCCGTCGAGTCGATCCACGTGCCGCCGGACTACCCGATCCTGCAGCCGCGGGTGCCGCACCTGCCCACCGTGCGACACGAGGAGAAGGGCGAACGGGGCCGCCCGCTCGTGCGGGTGGAGGGCCAGGATCCCGCACCCCCGGAGGACGCCGACGAGGAGCCGGAGGCCCCCCGCGGGCGGACCTGAGCGGTGTTCCCCGGGGAGGACGGCCCGGCTGCCGCGGAAATCGCGTCGACGCACGGTGACGCGAGATGTCATCCTGAAGGGGATATGACGAACGACATCCAGGCAGAACAGCGCCGCGACATCCTCTCCGGGCGCGCCAGTGCTCTCTCCGACAGCGACGACTGGCACACCTCCGACCCCGACTTCGTCTCCTACGACGGCGACCAGCTCGAGCGCGAGGAACGTGCGGCGATGCGTCGTGTGGCGGGCCTCTCCACCGAGATCGAGGACGTCACCGAGGTCGAGTACCGGCAGTTGCGTCTCGAGCGGGTCGTGCTCGTCGGTGTGTGGTCCGACGGCACGCTCGAGGAGGCCGAGAACTCCCTGCGCGAGCTCGCCGCACTCGCCGAGACCGCCGGTTCGACCGTGCTCGCGGGCGTCGTGCAGCGTCGCCACCGTCCCGACCCGGCGACCTACGTCGGCTCCGGCAAGGCCGAGGAGCTGCGCGACATCGTCGTCGCCGAGGGCGCCGACACCGTCGTCGCCGACAGTCAGCTCGCCCCCAACCAGCGGCGTGCGCTCGAAGACGTCGTCAAGGTCAAGGTCATCGACCGCACCGCGCTCATCCTCGACATCTTCGCCCAGCACGCGAAGTCCAAGGAGGGCAAGGCGCAGGTCGAACTCGCCCAGCTCCAGTACCTCCTGCCGCGTCTGCGTGGGTGGGGTGAGTCGATGTCCCGGCAGGCCGGTGGTCAGGTCTCCGGCGGTGCGGGCATGGGCTCGCGTGGCCCCGGTGAGACGAAGATCGAACTCGACCGCCGCCGCATCAACAGCCGGATCGCCAAGCTCCGCCGCGAGATCCGTGAGATGAAGACCGTCCGGGACACCAAGCGCAGTGGCCGCCGGGCCAGCCACATGCCCGCCGTCGCGATCGCCGGGTACACCAACGCGGGCAAGTCCTCGCTGCTCAACCGCCTCACCGGCGCGGGGGCGCTCGTCGAGAACGCCCTGTTCGCCACCCTCGACCCGACCATCCGCCGCGCCCAGACCCCCGACGGGCGCGAGTACACCCTCGCCGACACCGTCGGGTTCGTCCGCTCGCTGCCGCACGAACTCGTCGAGGCGTTCCGCTCCACCCTCGAGGAGGTCGGCGACGCCGACCTGCTCCTCCACGTCGTCGACGGCTCCCACCCCGACCCCGAGGGGCAGATCACCGCCGTGCGGGACGTGCTCGCCGACGTCTGGGATGACCCGAACGAGCACCCCAAGGAGATCGTCGTCGTCAACAAGGCCGATGTCGCCGAACCCGAGGTGCTCGACCGTCTCCTGCGCACGGAGAGGTACTCGATCGCCGTGTCCGCGCGCACGGGTGCCGGCATCGAGGAACTGCAGGCGCTCATCGCCGACGAACTGCCCACCCAGGACGTCGCGCTCACCCTTCTCGTGCCCTACGACCGCGGTGACGTCGTCAACGCGCTGCACACCGACGCCGAGGTCCTCACCGAGGAGCACCTCGCCGAGGGAACACGACTGCAGGTCCGGGTGTTCGCACACCAGGCCGACGCGTTCGCCGAGTTCGTCGAACGGTGACGTGCCCGCCGTGGTCCGGTGCCACGGCGGGATCCCGGACGCGGGCCCTGACATGAATCGTGGGCCGCTCTCGCCTCGCGCGCGTCGTGGCGGTCGGCGGTGGGTTTGTCCGCCGCGGCCACGGGAAAGAAGAAGTCATGGGTAAGAAGACGAGCAAGCGCATCCTCGCGATCACCACCAGTGCCGGGGAGTACGAGAAGAAGGGGTACCGCACGGGCCTGTGGCTCGGGGAACTCACCCACTTCTACGACGAGGTCACCAAGGCCGGGCACGACGTGGTCATCGCGAGCATCGACGGTGGCGTGGTGCCACTGGATCCCGAGAGTCTCTCGACCGGCGTCCTCGCCATGGGGGGCACGAAGAAGCGGTACGCGGATCGTGGGTTCATGAACCTGCTCGACACGACCCCGGCCGTCGCGGACCTTCAGGCCGAGGACTTCGACGCGATCTACCTCACCGGCGGGCACGGCACGATGTTCGACTTCCGCAACCCCGCCCTCGCGCGTCTCGTCGCCGACTTCTGGCGCCAGGGCAAGATCGTCTCGGCCGTCTGCCACGGCCCTGCCGGGCTGCTCGACGTCCAGGTCGAGGGCAAGCCCCTGCTGCGGGGTCGTAAGGTCACCGGCTTCTCCTGGCCCGAGGAGAAGCTCGCCGGCCGCGACGACGCCGTGCCGTTCGACCTCTCCAAGGCACTCCAGGAGAGGGGCGCCAAGTACAAGAAGCCGTTGCGCCCCATGGCCAAGAACGTCGTCGTCGACGGCCGTCTCATCACCGGTCAGAACCCCATGAGCGCCAAGGCCGTCGCCAAGGCCGTGCTCAAGGCGCTCTGAGCCCACCACGACCGGGAGCAGACCCGGCGCCACGGAACGCGGTATCCCCGGTCACCGGGGGTGCCGCGTTTCTCGCGTGCCGGCAACCTCCGGGGGTCGGTGGCCGGCTCGCCTGGGTCGCGTGTCGCGAACGATGTGGCAATGTCGGCGGAGTCGAGGGCTCGACCCGCCGTGGCGGCCTGGCCCGATTGCTGGTCAGCGGGTCGGCACCGTCACGGCCCCGGCGCCGACGCCGCTGGAATTGCCACATCGTTCGCGGCACCTCACCGGTGGCCGGCCACGGGGCGCGGGGGCGCGAGGGCCCCACCCCTGTGGAGGGCGGACCTGGACGGCGAGCTCGAGGCACTAGCCTGTGCGGGTGCGTGGAGCCCGAGTCGATGACCTGCTCGCCGCCGCCGTCGAGGCGGTCGGGGGTACCGAACGACCTGGTCAGAAGCGCATGGCCCTTGCCGTCGAGGACGCCGTCGCGGCCCAGGAGCACCTGCTCGTCCAGGCCGGGACGGGTACCGGCAAGTCCCTCGCCTACCTCGTCCCCGCCGTCGCCGACGCGGTGAACACGGGCACGCCCGCCGTCGTCGCAACCGCGACTCTCGCCCTCCAGGCCCAGATCGTCGACCGCGACATGCCTCGCGTCGCCGACGCGCTCGCACCGATGCTCGGGCGACGACCCACCTACGTCCTCGTCAAGGGGCGCCGCAACTACGTGTGCCTCCACAAGCTCGCCGGCGGATTCCCCGAGGACGACGGAGCGCTCTTCTCCTCGGCCGGCCTCGTCCGAAGCGACGCCGGGGAGGCGAAGGAGGACGCCGACCGCGGGGGTGCGCGCGGCGAGGGGCCCTCCCGGCTCGGCGCCGAGGTCCTCCGCCTGCGCGAGTGGGCCGAGAGCACCGAGTCCGGTGATCGTGACGAGCTCGTCCCCGGCGTGAGCGAGCGGGCGTGGCGGCAGGTGTCGGTGGCCGCCCGCGAGTGCCTGGGCACCAAGTGCCCGATGCGCACGGAGTGCTTCGTCGAACGCTCGCGTGAGGCGGCCAAGGACGCCGACGTCGTCGTCACCAACCACAGCTTCATGGCCATCGACGCCTTCGAGGGCCGGGCGATGCTGCCCGAGCACCACCTGCTCGTCATCGACGAGGCCCACGAACTCGTCGATCGGGTCACCGCCACGGTGACCGACGAGCTCTCGCCCGGCATGGTGACGAGCGCGGCGCGCAAGGCGGCCTCGTACACCGGGACCGACGACCTCGTGGGCGCGGGGGAGGTCTTCGCGCAGGCCTTGCAGCCCATCCCCGAGGGCCGGTTGATCACGGTGCCGGAGTCCCTGGCCGGCGCCCTCGCCGTGCTGCGGACCGATGCCCGCGCGGTTCAGAGCGGTATGAAGTCGGACTCCAAGGGCCGTGATGACACCGACGGCGCCCGGGCCGTGGCGAAGGCGGCGGTCGACGAACTCGTCGACGTCGTCGACCGACTGCTCGAGGAGCGCCACCTCGACGTCGCCTGGGTCAACCAGAACCCGCAGCGGGGTGCGGTGCTGCGGGTCGCGCCGATGAGCGTCGCGATGGACCTGCGCGACAAGCTCTTCGCCGAGCGCACGGTCGTCCTCACCTCGGCGACGATCGAGCTCGGCGGCTCGTTCGACGCCGTCGCCGGCACCCTCGGTCTGCGGGGGGAGGGCGCCCCGGACTGGCAGGGCCTCGACGTGGGCAGTCCCTTCGACTACCCGGCCCAGGGCATCGCCTACGTCGCCGCCGGATTGCCCGCACCGGGGCGCGACGGGCCGAGTCCGGCGATGTTCGACGAACTCGAGCAGCTCATGCGTGCCGCAGGCGGCCGCACGCTGGGGCTGTTCTCCTCGATGCGCGCCGCCCAGGCGGCGGCCGAGGAGATGCGCGAGCGCCTCGGGGACGACATGCCGATCCTGTGCCAGGGCGAGGACCAGATCACGACGCTCGTCCGGCGGTTCGCGGCCGACGCGCGCACGTGCCTGTTCGGCACCCTCACGTTGTGGCAGGGCGTCGACGTGCCCGGGCCGGCATGCCAACTCGTCGTCATCGACCGCATCCCGTTCCCGCGGCCCGACGACCCGCTCGCCTCGGCCCGCACGCAGGAGATCGGCCGCATGGGCGGCAACGGGTTCATGGCGGTCTCGGCGACCCATGCGGCCCTGCGCCTCGCCCAGGGGGCGGGGCGACTCATCCGCCGCTCCGACGACCGGGGCGTCGTCGCGTTCCTCGACTCCCGCATGGTCACGGCCCGCTACGCCGGGTTCCTCCAGCGGTCGTTGCCGCCGTTCTGGCCGACGACGAACACGGCCGTCGTCCATGAGGCGCTGCGACGTCTCGACGCGTCGGCCGCGCCGGTCGTTCCCGTGGCCCCGCCTCCGGCGCGGGGGGTCGTCGCGGGCGAGAACGAGCACCCGCCGCCGAGCGGGGCCGCCACGCCCGTCGTCGAGCGGGTCAGCGACGCGGTCGCCACCGGCGCACCGGCGGCAGCCGACTCCCGCACCGCGGTCACGAGCGGTCACGCCTGGTCCCGCGAGGACGACGAGGAACTCAAGGACGGCCGCGATCTCGGGCTCGACGCCGACGAACTCGCCGACCACCTCGGCATCCCGGTCGAGGCCGTCCAGGCGCGCCTCACGCTGCTGCGCCTGTGACGACCGCGCCCCCCACGCCACGCCTCCGGGGTGGGTGCTGGGTGGGGCGACGAAGGGGTGTCGGGACGTTTTGACATCCTGACCCCGTGAACACCGACGACGACTGGTCCCCGAGTTCGCCGCGTGGGGGAGTCCCGCCCCTGGTGCTCGTCACCGGGCCCGAGCAGATCCTCGCCGAGCGCGCGATCACGGCCACGATCGAGGCACTGCGGTCCCTCACGCCCGACGTCGAGTACATCCGGGTCGACATGGAGTCCTACGAGCCCGGCCAGATCGGGATGCACTGTGCCCCCTCGTTGTTCGGTGGGGACAAGTGCGTCGTCGTCCGGGGCGCGGATCAGGCGGGGGACGAGGCGCAGGCCGACCTGCTCGCTCAGATCGAACGCCCCGAACCGGGGATCACGCTCGTCGTCGCGCACGCCGGGGGCAACCGCGGCAAGAAGGTCCTCGACGCGATGAAGAAGAACGGTGCGCGGGTGCTGGAGGCGCCGGCGATCAAGTCCGACCGGGAGAAGGCGGAGTTCGCCCAGCACGAGTTCCGCCGGGCCCGCCGCAAGGCGACTCCCGAGGCGATCCGTGCGCTCGTCGAGGCCGTCGGCAAGGACGTGCGTGAACTCGCTTCCGCCTGCACCCAACTCATCGACGACACGACGGGGGTCATCGACGAGCACGTCGTCGCGACCTACCACGGCGGCAAGGTGGAGGCGAGCGGGTTCCGTGTCGCCGACGCCGCGCTCGCGGGCAACGCCCCGGAGGCCCTCCGGCTGTTGCGACACGCCCTCGCGAGCGGCGTGGACCCCGTTCCCATCGTCGCGGTGCTCGCCGTGCAGCTGCGGCAGCTCGTCAAGGTCGCCGGCGCGGGGCGGTCGAGTTCGGGCTCCCTCGCCAAGGCCCTCGGCATGGCGCCGTGGCAGATCGACCGCGCCCGGCGGGCGTTGAACGGGTGGGACGTCGAGGGCCTCGGCCAGAGCATCCAGGCCGTCGCCGCCGCCGACGAGGCGGTCAAGGGCGGTGGCCGCGACCCGCTGTACGCCGTCGAACGGGCGGTGCTGACGATCTGCGCGAACCGATCCGGCCGGGGGCGGTGAGGACGCCGCCGTTTTGGGGAGGCGTGGACGGCGCTGGTAACGTGGGTCCTCGCGTGTGCGCTCAGGTCGTGCGCCGACACGCACCACACAGTCCGCCCTTGACCGGAGCCCGACCAGCACCGGACCCGAGGGCGGGCCTGTCCTTCCTGACAGCCGAACGACCGGAAACGAGAGTCACCATGGCGAACATCGCCTCGCAGATGAAGCGGATCAAGACCAACGCCAAGCGCACCGAGCGCAACAAGGCCTACAAGTCCGAGCTCCGCACCTGGATCCGTCACTTCCGTGACGCCGCCGCCACGGGCAACAAGGAAGAGGCGGGCAAGGCTCTCGCACTCGCCAGCCGCAAGCTCGACAAGGCCGTGAGCAAGGGCGTCATCCACAAGAACCAGGCCGCGAACAAGAAGTCGGCGATGGCCAAGGCGTACAACGCGCTCTGAGTCACGTCGCGTCGGTGGCCGCGGGCCACTCGCGCCAGGCGGGCCGCTCCCTTCTCGGGGGCGGCCCGTCGTCGTACCCGGGGTGTCGCAGGCGTGGCGACGGCACGTCGCGGGCGCCGGGCGGCGGAAGGACGAGCCGCCCTCGCAGGGCGGTGGATATGCCGGATGGCGCGTCGAGGCGCTGGGTTAGGCTGACTCACCGGCCCGAGCACCGCGGGCCGATGGCCGCTCTCACCGGCCGGCGCCGGGTTCGCCGCCGGAGAGCACCCGAGGAGCGAAGGACGCGATGAACGACACCCCCTACCGGTACGACCCCGCGCTGGCCGAGCAGATCGAGCTCTCCTGGCAGGACCGGTGGGCGGAGGAGGGGACGTTCCGCGCCCCCAATCCCGCCGGGCCGTGGGCCGACGCCCAGGGCGTCGGCGACCGCGAGAAGCTCCTCGTCCTCGACATGTTCCCCTACCCCTCGGGCGCGGGTCTGCACGTCGGTCACCCGCTCGGGTACATCGCGACCGACGTGTGGGCGCGATACCACCGCATGATCGGCAAGAACGTCCTGCACTGCCTCGGCTACGACGCGTTCGGCCTTCCGGCCGAGCAGTTCGCCGTCGCCACCGGACAACATCCGCGCGAGACGACCGAGGCCAACATGGTCGTCATGAAGCGGCAGCTGCGTCGCCTCGGCCTCGGCCACGACGACCGCCGCACGATCTCGACGATCGACCCCGAGTACTACCGCTGGACCCAGTGGATCTTCCTGCAGATCTACGAGTCCTGGTACGACCCCGACGCGGAGCGCGCAGACGGTGGTCGCGGCAGGGCCCGGCCCATCGCCGATCTCGTCGCGGCCCTGGAATCCGGTGAGCGGCCTTTGGACGGCACATTCGCCGGGCGGGCCTGGTCCGACCTCGACCGCACCGAACAGCACGCCTACCTCGACGAGCACCGCCTCGCCTACACCGCGGAGGCGCCGGTCAACTGGAGCCCGGGCCTCGGCACGGTCCTCTCGAACGAAGAGGTCACCAACGACGGGCGCTCCGAGCGCGGCAACTACCCCGTCTTCCGCGCCAACCTGCGTCAGTGGATGATGCGCATCACCGCGTACGCCGACCGGCTGGCCGACGATCTCGACCGTGTGGACTGGCCCGAGAAGGTCAAGCTCATGCAGCGCAACTGGATCGGGCGCAGCCACGGTGCGCGGGTCGACTTCGCCGTCGCCGACCGGGGCGGTGCTGCGGGCCCCGGCGCCGCGCCGCGGACGGGCGTCGACCCCATCACGGTGTTCACGACCCGCCCCGACACCCTCTTCGGCGCGACGTTCATGGTCCTCGCGCCCGAGCACCCGCTCGTCGACGAGCTCGTCGAGGACGTCTGGCCGAGCGACGTGCCGCAGGCCTGGCGCGGCACGACGGTCGACGGTGCGCCGGTCGAGGCCGCCTCGCCGCGCGAGGCCGTCGCCGAGTACCGGCGTGCGGCCGGTCGTAAGTCCGACGTCGAGCGGCAGGTCGAGGACAAGACGAAGACCGGCGTCTTCACGGGCGGGTACGGCATCAACCCCGTCAACGGCGAGGCCATCCCCGTCTTCGTCGCCGACTACGTCCTCATGGGGTACGGCACCGGCGCGATCATGGCCGTCCCGGCCCACGACGCCCGCGACTATGCGTTCGCCTCCGCCTTCGAGCTGCCGATCCGCGACGTCGTCGCGCCTTCCGACGCCGACGTCGCCACGTTCTCACCCACGACGTCGCTCGATGCGGGAGCCGCCTTCACCGCCGGGGGAGTCGCGGTCAACTCCGCCAACGACGAGGTGAGCCTCGACGGCCTCGGCCTGGAGGAGGCCAAGGAACGGATCTCTGCGTGGTTGTCGCAGAAGGGCCTGGGTGAGAGCACCGTCACCTATCGCCTGCGGGACTGGCTGTTCAGCCGGCAGCGGTACTGGGGGGAGCCGTTCCCCATCGTCTTCGACGAGGACGGCCTCGCCCACGCGCTCCCGGACTCCGCGCTGCCCGTCGAACTGCCCGACGTGCCCGACTACAGCCCCAAGACCTTCGACCCCGACGACGCCGACACCTCCCCGGAGCCGCCGCTGTCGCGGGTGCCGGAGTGGGTCGAGGTGGAACTCGACCTCGGCGACGGGCCCAAGCGGTACCGCCGCGAGACGAACACGATGCCCAACTGGGCCGGGTCGTGCTGGTACTACCTGCGCTACCTCGACCCGGCCAACGACGAGGCGTTCGTCGACCCGGCGGTCGAGGAGTACTGGATGGGGCCGCGCCCCACGACCGTGCCCGGTGCTCCCGCGGGGGTCGCCGACCCGGGCGGCGTCGACCTGTACGTCGGCGGCGTCGAGCACGCGGTCCTCCACCTGCTCTACGCGCGGTTCTGGCACAAGGTGCTCTTCGACCTCGGTCACGTGAGCAGCGAGGAGCCGTTCCGGCGGTACTTCAGCCAGGGCTACATCCAGGCCTACGCCTACCGCGACCACCGCGGCCAGCCCGTCCCGGCCGCGGAGGTCGAGGAGAGCGCGGCCCCGGACGGCACGGCGACGTACTCGTGGCGGGGCGAGTCCGTGTTCCGGGAGTACGGAAAGATCGGCAAGTCGCTCAAGAACGTCGTCAGTCCCGACGAGATGTACGAGGCCTACGGCGCCGACACCTTCCGCGTGTACGAGATGAGCATGGGCCCGCTCGAACTGTCCAAGCCGTGGGAGACGCGGGCGGTCGTCGGCTCGCAGCGATTCCTCCAGCGGCTCTGGCGCAACGTCGTCGACGAGACGACCGGCGAGGTCGTCGTCACCGACGACGCCCTCGACGACGAGACGGCCCGGCTGCTGCACCGCACGATCGACGGCGTCCGCAGCGACTACGCGGGGCTCCGCTTCAACACGGCCGTCTCCAAGCTCATCGAGTTCAACAACCACCTCACCAAGCGCGACGCGACGCCCCGCTCGGCGGCCGAGCCGCTCGTGCTCATGGTCGCGCCCGTCGCACCGCACCTCGCCGAGGAACTGTGGCGTCGGCTCGGGCACGAGGAGAGCCTCACGTACGAGTCGTTCCCGGAGGCCGACCCGGCGATGCTCGTGGAGGACACGGTGACGTGCGTCGTCCAGATCAAGGGCAAGGTGCGGGCCCGCATCGAGGTGCCGGCCGACGTGAGCGAGTCGGAGCTCGAGGCGACCGCGCTCGCGGAGCCGCGGGTGGCGGACCTCATCGCCGGTCAGACGGTGCGCAAGGTCATCGTCCGCGCGCCGGGTCTCGTCAACATCGTCACGGGCTGACGTGCCGGTCGCGCTCGTCACCGACTCCACGGCCTATCTCGCGACGGAGTTCCTGGAGGACCTCGGCATCGCCGTGGTGCCCCTGCACGTCTTCGCCGACGAACACGAGTACACCGAGGGCCTCGACCTCGACGACGACGAGCTGGTGCGTCTGCTCAGACGCGCGAAGACCCTCACGTCGTCGAGGCCGTCGCCGCAGGCGTTCCGCACCGTCTACGAACGGCTCGCCGCCGAGGGGGCGACCGGGATCGTCTCCGCACACCTCGCGGAGGGTCTGTCGGGAACGTGTGACGCCGCGCGTCTGGCTGGCGAGGCGGTCGACGTCCCCGTCACCGTCGTCGATTCCGGGACGATGGGGATGACCCTCGGGCACGCCGTCGTCGCGGGCGCCCGCGCGGCGGCCGACGGAGCCGCCGACGCGGAGGTGGCCGAGGTCGTCCGCGCGCGGGCCGCAGCCGGAGATCTGCTCTTCTACGTCCACACCCTCGAGTTCCTCCGCCGTGGAGGGCGCATCGGCAACGCCGCGGCGTTCTTCGGTTCGGCCCTCGCCGTGCGGCCGCTGCTGCGCCTCACCGACGGGCGCATCCAGCCGGTCGAGAAGGTGCGGACCACCGGCCGTGCCCTCACCCGCCTCGTCGAGCTCGCCGGCGACGCCTGCCCTGGTCAGTCCGTCTCCGTCACCGTCCACCACCTCGCCGATGAGGTCGGTGCGCACCGCCTCGCCGCGCGGCTGGAGGAACGCCTGGACGGACGCCTCGTCGCCGACGTCGCCGTCCGCCCCATCGGGGTCGTCGCCGCGGTCCACCTCGGTCCCGGCGCCATCGCCGTCTCGCTCAGCCCGGTCGTGACGCCGGGGTCGTGAACCGCGTCGGCCGGTTGCTCGTGCCCCTGCCCGGGGCGCCGCCCGCCGTGGTGCCGTCGCGGCCGGCCGGGGGCCGGTCATCCACACCCTCGCTGGGTGGAGGTCGGTCGTCCCCAGGACCGCGCGACCCGGACCGGGGACCGTCGGCGCATTTCTAGCGTGTCGTCATGCCCGTCGACCGCGCCACCGCCCTGCTCACCGCCGCCCGAGCCGCGCGGCAGGAGAGTGCGCCGTTCGGCGCCGCGCCCGGTGATGCCGACGGACGCTCTTCGGGGGCCCATCGTGACCATGTCGATGACCCACCGTGGCGCGGGTCGAGGTACCCACGCGGCTCGGACGAAGGCGGGGACGAGGTCGCGGACGGCGCTGAGGGCGAGTGGCCCGAGCCGTCGGGCGCGGCGAGGGGGCCGGCGTCGTTCCCGGGGCGTCGCGAGACCGAGACCGGCGAGGATGTCGGCCATGGGGGAGGCGAGTCCTCGGGGCGGGTGGGGGACGGCGCCGATCGACGCCGACGCCTCGACCGGCCGGGGGACGGCATCCCGGCCGACCTGTGGGGGCCGGACACCGAGGCCCTCCCGGCCGTCGTCACCCCCGCCCGCGCGCCGTCGACGCCGATGAGCAGGCGCGCGCGCAGAGAGGCGGAGGAACGGGGACGACGGCGCCCGGCGGACCGGGGCCGCACACCGGGGCGATCGCGGGTGATGCCGTCGCAGTCCTGGGAGGAGCCCCCGGAGTCGTGGGCGCCGGGACCCATGGAGGCAGAGCCATGGCCGTCGGCGACGGGAGAATCGTCGACGACGCGCGAACGGTCGACACTGCCGTCGGAGGCGCTCGTGCGTGGGCGGGACGGAGTGTGGGAGTTGCCGGTGACCCTCGCGGGGGCGCGCGTGTCGCCGCCGTGGCTCGCCGTGGGGGGTGCGGCCCTCGTCGTCGTCGCGGCGGTCGCCGTCGTCGTCCTCGCGTTCGTTCGGGGAGAGCCCGCGTCCGAGCCCGTCCCGACGCGTGTTCGCCCGGCGGCATCCGCCACGGCCGCCCGGAGCGCGACGAGTGAGAGCGGCGCCGGAGGCGACCGCGGCGGCGCGACGATGACGGCCCCGCCCTCGGCCAGCGGCAGCCCAGGGGCCGTGGGTGCCGCTGCCACGCCCGCGGGGGAGTACCTCGTCCACGTCGTCGGCAAGGTGCGCCGCGCGGGCGTCGTCGCGGTCCCGGCGGGGGCGCGCCTCTCCGATGCCATCGCCAAGGCGGGAGGCGCGGCACCGGGGGCGGTCCTCACCGGGGTCAACCTCGCGCGTCCCGTCGTGGACGGGGAGCAGATCGTCGTGCCCGACAAGAACGGCGCCCCCATCCCCGTCAACACCATGCCCCCGCCCGCGACACCCCGGCCGGGTGCGGCTCCGGCGCCCCCGGCACAGCTCATCGACCTCAACACGGCCGACCAGGCCGCGCTCGAGTCACTCCCGGGCGTGGGCCCGGCGCTGGCCGGTCGCATCCTCGCCTGGCGGACCGAGCACGGACGGTTCACGTCCGTCGACGAGCTCGGTGAGGTGAGCGGGATCGGAGAGAAGCGACTGGAGGACATCCGGCCCAAGGTGCGGGTGTGAATGAGAAGAGGGGTGCGCGGTGCTGGGCCGATCGGTCGAGCAGGACCGAGGACGTCAGCCGGCCGCGAGGTGGCCGGCAGCGCCCGGTGGCCGACAGGACGAAGTGGCCGACAGGGCGAAGTGGCCGACGACGTCGCGATGGGCGACTGGGCCGGGCCGATGAGAGCGACGAGGGCTGTCGAGCCGACAGGAGAGATGAGTGCGGCAGCGCCCGCGCGAAGCCGCCGGGTGGGCGGGAAGACCGGACCGGCTCGTCGTGGCGGGGATGACCGTGATGGTGGGGATGACGGTGCCGTCGAGGTCGGGGCGTCGGGCGCGATGCTCCGCGACCGGAGGGGGCCGACGCGGGAGGGGGCGCGTCAGGATCACCCCCCGGCGGACCTGCGCCTGCTCGGCCCGGCGCTGCTGGCCTGGGCGACCTCCGCCGCCGCGCTGGGGCGTGGGCCGGGGTGGCCTCTGGGAATCGGTGCCCTGCTCGGCGTGACCGGGCTGGCGCTCGCGCTGTGGGCGAGGCGTCCTCGGCACCGCGGCGGCCGTGGTGCCGGGCCTCCGCGGACCACCCGCGCCGCGCGGTGGAGAACCCGGGACGGAGGGGCCCCGGCCCCACATACGATCGTGGCGCGGTCCGCAGGCCTCGCCCTGGGGCTGCTGCTCTCCTCCGCCCTGCTGCTCCGGGTGGCCGCGGAGGAACACCGATCCGGCGCCGGGCCCCTCACCGATCTCGCACGGGACAGGGCCACCGTGCGTCTCGAGGGCCGGGTCGCCGGGGAGCCACGCCCGCTCCGGCGGAAGGAGGCCGGGGCGGCACGGGTCGCCGTCGTCCTCACGGCGAGTCGGGTCGACGCCCGTGGGTCGAGTACCCCGGTCCGGACACCGGTGCTCGTGCTCGGGGGGACCGAGTGGGCGGACGTCGGCTGGCGTGACGTGGTCGAGGTCCGGGGTCGTCTGGCCCCGGCCCAGCCTGGCGATCAGGTGCGCGCACTGGTCGTGACAGGCGACCCGCCGACGATCCGCGCCGGCCCGGGCGCGGTCGTGGCCGCCTCCGACGTCGTGCGTGTCGCGATGCGCGAGGCCACCGCGCCGCTGCCCGCGGACGCCCGGGGCCTCGTGCCCGCGATGATCATCGGCGACCGACGGGCCGTCCCCGAGGACCTCGACGACGCCATGCGGGCCACGGGAATGACCCACCTCACGGCCGTCTCGGGGACGAACTGTTCACTCGTCGTGGGCGGCGCGATGTGGCTCTGCGGCTGGGTGGGGGTCCGGCGCCGCTGGCGTCCGGCGGTGGGACTGTGCGTCCTCGCCGGCTTCGTCGTCCTCGCGCGTCCGGACCCGAGCGTCCTGCGCGCCGCCGTCATGGGGGCGGTCGGGCTCGTGGGGTTCGCGCGGGCGCGGCGGGCGGTCGGACTGGCGTCCCTGGCAGGCGCGGTCCTTCTGTTGCTCGCCGCCGACCCCTGGCTCGGACGATCCTTCGGATTCGCTCTCTCGGTACTCGCCACGCTGGGGCTGCTCGTGTTCGCGCGACCCTGGTCGGACGCCCTCGCCACCGGACTCCGCCTGCCGCGGGTGGTGGCGATCGCGCTAGCGATCCCCCTCGCCGCCCAGGTGACGTGCGCACCGGTGATCGTGCTGCTGCAGGACGAGATCAACGTTGTGGGCGTCCTCACTAACGCCCTCGCCGGCCCACTCGTGGCGCCGGTGACGCTCCTCGGTGCCGGCGTCGCCGTCCTCGCGCCCGTGTGGGCGTGGGGCGCCACGGCCGTGGCGTGGGCAGCGGCACTCCCCGCCCTCGGGATCGCGACGACGGCTCGAGTCGGGGAGACCGCGCCGCTCCGGGCCATCCCGTGGCCGGGTGGCCCCGGCGGGGCCGGCCTGCTCGCGGTGGTGCTCCTCGTCCTCCTCCTCGGCGGGCGGCCCCTGTGGCGCCGGCTGCGGGGCGACCCGCATCGCGGTCCCGGTCGCCCTCGCCCACGGGTGGCACTCACCCTCGTCGCCGTGCTTCTCGTCTCGGTCGGGGCCGCTCTCCTCGTCCGCACGCGCACCGGTTTCCCGGGGCCGGCTCCCCAGGTCGTCATGTGCGACGTCGGGCAGGGAGATGCCTTCGTGCTCCTGTCCGGTCCCGGCCGGGCGGTGGTCATCGACGCCGGACCCGATCCCGACCTCCTCGACGACTGCCTCGACGAGGTGGGCGTGCGCGTCGTGGAGGCCGTGGTGCTCACGCACTTCGACACCGATCACGTCGGAGGGCTCGGGGGTCTGGCCCGGGGCCGCGAGGTCGGGGACGTCGTCGTGTCGACGGCGTCGATGGTCGACGTCCGCCCGCGCGTGGAGCGGTGGTGGCACGACCACGGACACCCCGTCCACGAGGTGGCCCAGGGCGACCGGCTCGCCTGGGGAGGAGTGTCGGCGCTCGTGCGCGGACCACGCCGGACGGGGCCGGCGCGGTCACCCAACGACGGCTCCCTCGTGCTCGACGTCGTCATCGACGGACCGGGCGAGGATGACGCCGTCCGTGGGCTCTTCCTCGCCGACGCCGGTCAGGAGGCCGGCACCGTCGTCCGCACCGACCTACGCAGGTCGTGGGCACCCCCGAACGGTCGCGACATCGGCGGTCCCGCGCACGACAGCGGGGCCGGCGGGACCGAGGACGCGAAGGGGAACGCGGAGATGCCGTTCGACGTCGTCAAGGTCGCCCACCACGGATCGGCCGACCACGATGCCCGCCTCCTCGACCTCGCGGCGGCACCCGTGGCACTCGTCAGCGTCGGCGAGGACAACACCTACGGACACCCCACCCCGAGCCTTCTCTCCCACCTGCAGTCCGCGGGCTCGGTCACCTATCGCTCCGATCACGACGGCTCGGTCGCGGTGCGTAAACAGGAGGGCCGCCTCCTCGTCGTGAGACAACGGGGCCGGGGCTGGTGGTGACCGTGTCGGTCGATCGAGGTGCCGGGGGAGCGAGCGCGAGGTCGAGAGCGTCTGCGGGAACGGCGGGCGTCGCCGAGGGTCAGGCCCGGGCGCGCAGGTCCCGAGAGCTCTCGCAGAGGGCATCGAGTGTCGCCCTCACCGCGGGCACGCGCTCGAGATCGGGGGTGGTGACGACGTGCACGGTGCGGTGCGACGGCGGGTCGAGCGGACGGATCGCGACCCCGGGGTTGGTGATCGCCGCGAGGATGAGATCCGGGATCAGCGCGACGCCGAGGCCTGCGGCGACGAACCCCTGGACGGCGACGTAGTCCTCGGTCTCGTAGCGCACGGCGGGCTCGAAGCCCGCCGCGTGACCGAGGGAGAGCAGATGACCCCGGCAGCGCGGGCATCCCGCGATCCACGTCTCCCCGGCCAACTCGGCGAGGGGGACCACGTCGGCCTCGGCGAGCGGGTGCGTGGGGGGAAGGGCGACCCGCACGGCATCGTCGAGAAGTGCGTGCGTCGTGAGTCCCTCGAGGTCCTCACCGCGCGCCACGTCGGTGCCCTCGTAGGCGAACGCCACGGCGAGGTCGCAGTCTCCGGCCCTGAGCGCGGCGAGCGATTCCGGGGGCTCCGCCTCGGTGAACGTGACGGAGACGTCGGGGTGTCGCTCCGCCATGAGCGCCAACGCGTGGGGGAGCAGGGTGCTCGAGGAGGAGGGGAACGCCATGAGCCGCACCCGCCCCGCCCGGAGACCGGCGATGGCGGCGACCTCGTCCTCGGCCTCGTCGAGGGCCGCGAGAACCGGGCCGGCGTGCCGCACGAGCACCTCGCCGGCCTCGGTGAGCCGGATCGAGCGACCGATGCGCTCGACGAGGACGGTGCCCAGACGCTGTTCGAGTCGCCGCACCATCTGCGAGACCGCCGGCTGGGAATAGCCCAGGGAGGTGGCGGCGCCGGTGAAACTGCCCTCGTCGGCGATGGCTTTCATGACTCTCAGGCCGCCGGCGTCGATCATGCCCCCAGCCTACGGGTGCGTCCGGCCGGGGACACCAAAGCACGGACAACCCGGGCTGAGTGGGCGCCGCCGGGCACCGGGCCACGGCGGGTCACTGCGCCTCCGCCCTTCTCACGAGCAGTGGCGACGACGACCGGTCGGCGGCCGCGTGGTCGAGCCCGCCGTCCCGCGACAGGCGGGCCTCCGGGGGATCCCGAGGACGTCAGATGCTCCGCATGACGGCCGTGACCTTGCCGAGGATCGTGGCCTCGTCCCCGTCGATGGGGTCATAGCTGGGGTTGTGCGGCAGCAGCCAGACGTGGCCGTCGCGTCGCTTGAAGGTCTTGACGGTGGCCTCACCCTCGATCATCGCCGCGACGATGTCACCGTTCTCGGCTGTGGGTTGGGAGCGCACGACGACCCAGTCCCCATCGCAGATCGCGGCGTCGATCATCGAATCGCCCGCGACCTTGAGGAGGAAGAGCCGGCCGTCGCCGACGAGCTCCCGGGGCAGGGGGAAGACGTCCTCGACCATCTCCTCGGCCAGGATGGGGACCCCGGCGGCGATGCGGCCGAGGAGCGGGACGTACGTCGGCTCCGGGCGTGCGTCGCGGTCGATGAGCTCGTCCTGGCCGGAGACGATGGCCTGCGCGATGGCGGCCGCGTCCGCGCCGGGCGGAGGAGCGACGATCTCGAGGGCCCGGGGCCTGTTCGGGTCCTTGCGCAGGTATCCCTTGCGCTCCAGTGCCGAGAGCTGGTGGGCGACGCTGCTCGGGCTGGTGAGCCCCACGGCCTCCCCGATCTCCCGCAGGCTCGGCGGGTACCCGCGCGAGTCCACCGAGATGCGGATGAAGTCGAGCACCTTGCGTTGGCGAGGCGTGAGCCCCGGGGTGTCGCGATGGCGGATCGTGCGGACCTTCTCCACGGCGTGTCCTCTCTGCGTGCTCATCCTGCCGACCGCCGCGCCCCCGGGCCGGCGGACCGCACGCATGGACCGGACCGACGGACGGACCGGTGGCCCGACCCACGTCCGTGGGGGTGTCCACCGCGCTGTCGCGTCGCGTGCCTGTGATGCGTCGTCGCAGGTCGAAGGGTTGTCGGAGGGCTCTGGTCGAATCCCTGCATGGACATCCTACGGTTGCTCGCACAGATGTTTCAAACATCTGTGCGACAGGTGTGGACAGCGTGTCGCGAGTGCGCGATGATCGTAACTGAGTTCGAAGGACACGTGCACGGGTCGACATCGTGCGCGTCGCTCTTCGTCAGGACTGTCTCGCGGTGGTCGCGATGACGGTGGCGACGGTTCGAACGCACTTCCCAGGGTCACGGCGCCCCGCGTCGGGTGACTCGGAGTCGGTGATCGTGAACGTCCGTGACAAGGAGGCTTCGATGACGATTCAGGCGTACGAATGTCGAGCGGCCCGCCGCGAGCAGGTGGCGGTCGCCTCGATCCCGGCGATGGGCGGGGAGATCGTCCTGGGCGGGGAGGAGGTCGTCGGTGGGTCCGTTTCCCGGGCGCCCCGACATCTCCGCGTGGTGCGCGAGGACGAGCGCGTCGCCCGCCCCGGGTTGCGGCTCACGCGTCGGGGCAGGCTCGTCCGCACCCTGCTCGTCTTCGGTGCACTCAGCCTGCTGTCGCTCGTCCTGGCGGCGCGGTGGGCGGCTCCCGACCTGCCACCCACCCACTCGGTCACGGTCCGGGAGGGGCAGTCCCTGTCGCAGATCGCCGAACAGGAACTGCCCATGATCCCCGCCCAGGCCGCGGCGCTGCGCATCCGCCTCGCCAACGGCATGAGCAGCTCGGTCGTCATGAGTGGCCAGTCGCTCGTCATCCCGGGAGATCAGTGACGGTGCGATCCGGCCGGATCCGCACCATGTCGAACGCCCTCGAACGGCGCGCCGGCCACCCTCGAACGGGTGGTCAAGAGTTGGTCAGGTGCGTCCCGAAAGGGCCCCGAGGGCGCCATGGCCCAGGCGGCGGGCAGTAGTCTTCCCGAGGCGCCGGACGCCGGACCTGTCGGGCACCGCCGCACCCTCTCGCAGCTGCCGTGGAATGTGGCCGAATCCGGGATCGCGTCGGCATCGGTGCCCCCGCCATTCGGCGAGATCCGGGCGGTGCGCGCCGGGCGTCGCGGGGTCGCACTCCTGGTGACGCGCGCGACGCGCCGAGGTTTGGCAGCGGGCGCCCGGGGCTCTAACATCCTAGATGTAGTGCTTACACGGATGTGATTCCCCTACATCTAGGGGTTGGGGTAGCGTTCTCGCCCAGGGGTCGGCGGTCATCGGACCGATGTCGCGACCGCTCTCACGGCGTTTCCCCGTGCTGACCAGTTCCACGCCGGTCGGTGTCGCGCCGGGCAGTTCCGCGCAGTCTTCGTCGTTCCGACCCTCGTCCCGTCCTCACCGTTCCAACCGGTTCGTCTCCAGCCGTCTCGTCCGCTCCACCCGGGCCCGAACCCGGGTACGCAGGTCCGTCGCCACCGAAGGGGGTTCTCGTGCACTGTCCGTTCTGCCGCCACACCGACAGCCGCGTCGTGGACAGCCGCCTCGTCGACGATGGCGCCGTCATCCGTCGCCGTCGCCAGTGCGCGTCGTGCGGACGCCGGTTCACCACGACCGAATCCGCGGGCCTCACCGTCATCAAGCGCTCCGGGGTCACCGAACCCTTCAGCCGCACGAAGGTGCTCGTCGGGGTCCGTAAGGCCTGCCAGGGGCGCCCGGTCGACGAGGACGCCCTCGCCCTCCTCGCCCAGCAGGTCGAGGAGGTCGTGCGCTCTTCCGGCCAGGCCGAGATCGACGCGCACGAGGTCGGCCTCGCCGTCCTCGGCCCGCTGCGCGCGCTCGACGAGGTCGCCTACCTCCGCTTCGCCAGCGTCTACCAGAACTTCGAGACTCTCGAGGACTTCGAGGCGGCCATCGCCCTGCTTCGCCTCGACAGGTCCAGCCAGAGCGAGGCGGCCTCGGCCACCACGACCAGCGAGGCGGCCTCGGCCACCACGACCACGTGACTTCTACGGCCGGTTCCTCGGCCCCCTCCCGGCGCAGTCCTGCGCCCCCGCGACCCCGGTACCCCGGCGTCGTCCCCGACCCGATCCGCGACCACGAGGAGACAACATGACGGACACCACGGGCACGCGGGCAGGATCCCGCAAGCGCGCCGGCAAGGGCATCAGCGTGGAGCGGATCTTCACCACGCCCGGCGAGCACCCCTACGACCAGGTCACCTGGGAGCAGCGGGACGTCGTCCAGCAGAACTGGAAGACCGGGGCCACGATCTTCGAGCAGCGCGGCGTCGAGTTCCCCGACTTCTGGAGCGTCAACGCCTCCACGATCGTCACCACCAAGTACTTCCGCGGCGCCCTCGGCACCGAGAAGCGGGAGCGGTCCCTCAAGACCCTCATCGACCGGGTCGTCCTCACCTACGTCGCGGCCGGCAAGCGTCACGGTTACTTCGCCACCGACGAGGACGCCGAGATCTTCGAGCACGAGCTCACCTACGCGCTGCTGCACCAGGTCTTCAGCTTCAACTCCCCGGTGTGGTTCAACGTCGGCACGCCCAGCCCGCAGCAGGTCAGCGCCTGTTTCATCCTCTCGGTCGACGACTCGATGGACTCCATCCTCAACTGGTACAAGGAGGAGGGGTTCATCTTCAAGGGCGGCTCGGGCGCCGGCCTCAACCTCTCCCGCATCCGCTCCTCCAAGGAGCTGCTCTCCTCCGGTGGCACGGCTTCCGGCCCGGTCTCGTTCATGCGCGGCGCGGACGCGTCCGCGGGCACGATCAAGTCCGGCGGCGCCACCCGCCGCGCGGCCAAGATGGTCGTCCTCGACGTCGACCACCCCGACATCGAGGAGTTCGTCGAGACCAAGGCGCGCGAGGAGGACAAGATCCGGGCCCTGCGCGACGCCGGGTTCGACATGGACCTCGGCGGCAAGGACATCGTCTCGGTCCAGTACCAGAACGCGAACAACTCCGTCCGGGTCTCCGACGAGTACATGCGCGCCGTCGAGGAGGGCACCGACTTCGGTCTGCGGGCCCGCATGAGCGGAGACGTCATCGACACCGTCGACGCCCGCGACCTGTTCGGCAAGATCGCCAAGGCCGCGTGGGAGTGCGCCGACCCGGGCATCCAGTACGACGACACGATCAACGACTGGCACACCAACCCCGAGACGGGCCGTATCACGGCGAGTAACCCGTGCTCGGAGTACATGAGCCTCGACAACTCCTCGTGCAACCTCGCCTCGCTCAACCTCCTCAAGTTCCTCCGCGACGACGACACCTTCGACGCCGAGACCTTCCAGAAGGTCAGCGAACTCGTCATCACCGCGATGGACATCTCCATCTGCTTCGCCGACTTCCCCACGGAGTCCATCGGCGCGACGACGCGGGACTACCGCCAGCTCGGCATCGGCTACGCCAACCTCGGGGCGCTGCTCATGGCCACGGGCCACGGCTACGACTCCGAGGGAGGACGCGCCCTCGCCGCGTCCATCACCTCGCTGCTCACCGCCTCGGCGTACAAGCGGTCCGCGGAACTCGCGGGCGTCGTCGGCCCGTACGAGGGGTACGCCCGCAACTCCTCGGCGCACCTGCGCGTCATGCGCAAGCACCAGGCCGCCAACGACACCGTGCGGACGTTGGAGGAGATGGACGGCTCGATCCACCGCCTCGCGACCCGCGCCTGGGAGGACGTCGTCACCCTCGGTGCCAAGAACGGGTTCCGCAACGCGCAGGCGTCGGTGCTCGCCCCCACGGGCACGATCGGCTTCATGATGGACTGCGACACCACCGGCATCGAGCCGGACTTCTCGCTGGTCAAGTTCAAGAAGCTCGTCGGCGGCGGGTCCATGCAGATCGTCAACCTCACGATCCCGCGTGCCCTCGCCCGCCTCGGCTACCAGCAGGAGCAGATCGAGGCGATCGTCGAGTACATCGCCGAGCACGGTCACGTCATCGACGCGCCGGGTCTCAAGACCGAGCACTACGAGGTCTTCGACTGCGCGATGGGCGAGCGGGCGATCTCGCCGATGGGGCACGTGCGGATGATGGCGGCGTGCCAGCCGTTCCTCTCCGGTGCGATCAGCAAGACGGTCAACCTGCCCGAGAGCGCCACGGTCGAGGACATCGCCGAGGTCTACATGCAGGGCTGGAAGCTCGGCCTCAAGGCCCTCGCCGTCTACCGCGACAACTGCAAGGTCGGTCAGCCGCTGTCGACCGAGAAGACGAAGAGCAACGAGGCGGAGGCCGTCGTCGAGAAGGTCGTCGAGTTCCGCCCGGTGCGCAAGCGCCTGCCCAAGCGTCGTAGCTCGGTGACGACGTCGTTCACGGTCGGGGGCGCCGAGGGCTACCTCACCGCCAGCTCCTACCCGGACGACGGCCTGGGCGAGATCTTCCTCAAGTTCGGCAAGCAGGGGTCGACCCTCGCCGGTCTCATGGACGCGTTCTCCCTCGCGGTGTCCGTCGCGTTGCAGTACGGCGTGCCGCTCGAGACGTACGTGGAGAAGTTCACGAACCTGCGCTTCGAGCCCGCCGGCCTCACCGACGACCCCGACGTGCGGATGGCGCAGTCGATCATGGACTACGTGTTCCGCCGCCTGGCGCTCGACTACCTCGACTTCGAGACGCGCTCGTTCATGGGCATCCACACCGCCGAGGAGCGTGCGCGTCAGCTCGAGACCGGCTCTTATGCGCCGGCCACCTCCGAGGAGGACGACGAGGACTACGAGGAGGAGCTGGAGAACTACAGCCAGACTCCGGCACCCTCGACCCGGCGCTCGGGGGTCGAGGAGGCCCGCCGACTGTCGGTGTCCTCGGGCAGCGGCGCCGCGGCCGCGAAGTCGGTGAGTTCCGACGTGCACTCCTCGGCCGAACTCATGGAGAAGTTCCAGGGCAAGGCCGCCGACGCGCCGATGTGCATGACGTGCGGCACGAAGATGCGCCCGGCCGGAAGCTGCTACGTCTGCGAGGGCTGCGGCTCCACCAGCGGCTGCAGCTGACGGACCGTGGAGGCGGGACGCGGGGGTCGACGATCACGGTCGGCCCCCGCTTCGCGTGTGCGCACTCCCTCCCGTCGGGCCTGCGTTCTCGTCCGGCCCACCCCTGGCGTCGGTCCTGCCCTCCACCGGGTCCGGCCCGTCGCTCGCCCCGCCGCCCTCCGGGCCCCGCTCGTCGCGACCCGATGGGCGCGCGGGAGGACCCGGACCGGGCGGAGGGGAACTCGGCGCACTCAGCGGGCGTCGGCGGCGAGGAGGACGCGGGAGTCGAGGGTGGCGCCGGGGCTCACGTGCTCGAGGGCCTGAAGGAGTGCCTCCCGGACCGCAGCGGCACGCGCGGCGCCGTCGCCGGGCTCGACGTCGAGGACGTCGCCGATGAAGACCGCCTCGGTCGTCTCCCCGTCGAGACGGGTGCGGTCGCACTGCCGCCAGTTCCATCGGCGGCACGTGACACCCAGATCGTCGCGCCAGACGACCTCGCCCGGTTCCGGGTGTTCGACGACCTCGGCCCCCGAGGCGAGGGTCGGGAACTCCTCCTCCCCGGTCGCGCGCACGAGGCGGAGCGGCCCGCGGTATGCGGCGAGGTTCTCCCCGCCGACGGGCACCTGGAGGCGGATCGAGACGGCGTTGTACGTGTCGGTGAGACGGTCGATGCGCGGAACCCCGCGCCCGACCCGACGCACCAAGGCCTCAGCGCTGTTGCGGGTCCGTTGTGGCTTGGCGCCGAAGGCGCGGAAGGCCTCGCGCCAGGCGGCGATGTGGGGGAGCTGGTCGGCCGGGATCGTGGCGAGGGCGGCCTGGGCCACGTCCTCGGCGGCGGTCAGCAGGGCGTCACTCACGGCGTCTCCGGGACCCGGCCTCAGCTCGGTGGCCGTGACGAGGACGCACCGGTAGTCCGGTCGGAGCGCGGCCACCTCGGGGGCGATGAAGGCGCTGCTGAGCCAGGTGCCGTCGACCATGGACGCATCGTCGCACCCGGCCCCCCGGGTCGGGTGCGGTCAGCGACCCTGGATGTGGGGGTCGCCGTCCCGCCGCACGGAGTCGCGGCGGGTGCGGTTGTTCTTCGGCTCCAGGCGCGTCGTGGTCTCGGTGAACTGCGTGAGCACCCGGTGGCTCACCTCACCGAGAGCCGTCTCCAGGTCGGGCCGGTCGGAGGTCGCGACGAGGCGGGGCAGCCCGGTGATCCAGACCTCGAGGGTCGTCTTCATGTCGCGTCCGTCCCGGTCCTTGACGCTGAGTTCGGCGTCGACGCCGTCACCTCCACGGTGGGCGAGCCGGTCGAGGAGACGGCTCGTCGCGTCGTCCACGAGGGGGCGGTCCTCCTCGGTGAGTCCGCCACCGAAACGGATGCGGGGATGGGTGCTTTCGCCGACGGTGGGGGTCGTGTCCGACATGGGCTCTCCTGGGATCGTCGTGCGGGTGGTGAGTCGTGGACGCCGGAGCCGCGATGTGGCCACGGGTTACGGTGGCCGCATGGATCGACCCGGGCGGCCGTGCGACACCTTCGATCGTCTCCCGCGGCGCAGGACCCCGGAAGGGGGTCGGACACCCATCTCCGGCTGGATCGACGTGCAGGGGTGGCGCGAGCGGCCGCCGCGGCTCGGCATGCGGTCGGAGCGCACGGTGCGGTCATGAGGGCACGGTTCGTCGGCCTGTTCTGGCGGGTGTTCCTCGGCAACGCCGCGATCCTCGTCCTCGCCACCCTCACCCTCGCGCTCACGCCGGCGACGGTGTCCTACCCCGTGGAGGTGCGCGAGGTCGCGGTCCTCGTCATCGGGTTGCTGCTCATGTCGGTCGCGAACCTGTGGTTCCTCCGCTCGGCACTCGGGCCGCTCGCGCGGCTGCAGGCCGCCGTGGAGTCGCTGGAGACCCCGGCGCGGGACCGTGCCGTCCCCGTCGTACGGGACGACGAGGTCGGCCGGGTGACCGCGGCCTTCAACGACATGCTCACGCGCCTCGAGACCGAGCGGCGGCGGGCGACGGGGGCGGCGCTGTCGGCGCAGGAGCGCGAGCGCAACCGGGTGTCCCGCGACCTGCACGACGGGGTGGGGCAGACCCTCACGGTGCTCTTGTTGCAGCTGGCAGGCCTGCGGGCAGCGGCGCCGCCCGGGTTGGCCCCGGAGATCGACGCGGCACGGGAGCAGGCCCGCCAGGCTCTCGACGCGGTGCGGCAGGTCTCTCGCGAGCTGAGGCCGGGGCCGCTGCGGGAACTCGGTCTCGGCCCGGCGTTGCGGGGCCTGTCCGAAGAGATCACCGACGCCTCGGGGGTGGGCGTGACGGTTCACCTCCCGCCCGGGGTGGACCTCGACGACCTTCAGGACGCCGTCCAGCTCGGGATCTACCGGATCGTCCAGGAGAGCCTCACCAACGTCGTCCGGCACGCGGAGGCGAGCCGGGCCGACGTCGATGTCGGGGTGGACGAGGACCAGGTGGTGGTCGTCGTCGCCGACGACGGGCACGGTGGCCGGGCCGAGCCCGGGACCGGTCTTCTCGGCATGTCCGAACGGGCAAGGATTCTCGGCGGGCGGCTGTCGGTGAATTCCCGCGCGGGCGAGGGGACTACGGTGACCGTGACGGTGCCGCTGCGCACCGACCACGCCACCGGAGAGAACCCGTCATGACCACCGCCGTCACGGCGCCGCCCCCGCCCCGGCGCATCCTGCTCGCCGACGACCACGCCCTCGTCCGACAGGGCGTCCGTCGCATCATCGACGCCGAGCCCGATCTCGTCGTCGTCGCCGAGGTCGACGACGGCGCCGAGGCCCTCGAGCGACTCGCACACGGTGACGTCGACCTCGCGATCCTCGACATCTCGATGCCGCGCATGACGGGTCTGCAGGCCGCCCGTGAGATCCAGCGGCGCGGCCTGGACTGCCGGATGCTCATGCTGTCGATGCACGACAACGAGCAGTACCTGTTCGAGGCGCTCAAGTGCGGCGCCGCCGGATACGTGCACAAGTCGGTCGCGGACCGCGATCTCATCCGGGCCTGCCGGGCGGCGCTGCGGGACGAACCGTTCCTCTACCCGGTCGTCCTCACCACGATCATCCGGGAGTACGTCGCGAAGGGCAACGGTCTGCCGGACCGCGAATCGCTGTTGACCGCGCGGGAGGAGGAGGTCCTCAAACTCATCGCCGAGGGCCACAGCGGCAAGGAGATCGCCGAGCTGCTGTACATCAGCCCGAAGACGGTGGAACGGCACCGCGCCAACCTCCTCGAGAAGCTGGGGATGCGGGACCGCCTCGCCCTCACGCGCTACGCCATCCGCACCGGGCTCGTCGAGGCGTGAGCACGCCGGACGAGCCCGGTCCGGGAAGGCGGTGGGGCCAGGTCGCTCGCGCCGGTCAGTAGCGCAGGATCGCAGCCGCCGGGGCACCGTCGGGCAGCGCGGTGAGGGTGTGGACGCCCCCTCCCTGGGTGAGGGTCTGCATGACGGCGCGGTCGAGGTCGGCCTCGGGGGCGTCGATGACCTCGGGGTCGAGGACGAGCGTGTCCACCCGGCCCTCGGCCGCGACCGACATCACCTCCTGGGACGTGGCGAGTCGGCGCCGCCCGGCGGCACTGTCGAGGGCCTCGCGTAGACGGGCGTCCCGGGCCTCCCGGTCGGCGGCGATGAGGGGCCGGACGCGCTCGAACAGCTCGTGGCCCGGGGTGCCCTCCGGGCTGCCGGTGATGACGGCCGGGCGCAGCGTGGGGATCTGACCGGTGCTCCGCAACCGGGGGAGGTACTCCTCGACGGCCGCGAGGTAGACCGGCGCCTGGGAGGCCGCGCCGATGCGGCGTCGGACCCCCGCGGCGACCTCGGCGATGAACTTGCCGAGGACGACGTCACTGATCTCCCGACCGCCGTGGCCGTGGAACGTCGCCGTGCCGCGGGATGCCGGGGTGTGCTGGTGCTGCAGTTCGGGCTCGGTCTCGTGCCGGCGCTCCATGTCCTCCACCGAGGCCGGGATCGGCCCCAGGTCGAGGGGCTCGAGGGCGGACCAGGACCCCGCGAACAGCCGCACCTCACCCAACGCGAGCGCGAGCAGGTAGAACGGCCCGTGGTGGTCGACCGCCTCGACGAGGGGGACGAGGTGGGGGTCGTCGGCGACGGACACCCGGCGTCCGGGGTCGCCCGCGAGCCGGATGACCCGCATCGCCTCCGAGGAGGCGAAGACCGCCAGTCCCTCGCCCTGGTGCTGCCAGAAGTCTCGATCGTCGAGGAGGGCCCGGGGCCGCTCGAGGATCTGCTCGATCTCCTCCGTGGCGACGGACGACGCGAGTTCCCGCGCCGCCTCGTCGACGAGCGAGCGGAGCTCGAGGACCGCGCGGGGGGCGTCGAGGTGGGTCCGACCCGTGGGGAGGTAGAAGGAGACGCAGGGCGAACCCAGCTCGCTCAACCCGGTGAGGTCGAGGACGTCGAGCTCGTCGACCAGATCACGGATGGTGGTGGGCATGGCAACTCCGATCGGTCCGGGGGCGGGGTGCTCACTCCAGCCTGGCCGCCGCGGGGGCCGGGCGACATCGGGGCGGACACCCATCCGGGGTGGGACGACACCCATCGGTCGCGGGGGAGTGACTCCACCGGTGGGGGCGTCCACGCTCGATTCGCCACGGCCCCGACTGCACGTCGGTCGGTGCGCACCTGGGTGTCGGCACCGATGTCGGTCGCGACGTCGCCGGGGCAGGCTGGGGGAGACGACGACCGGGAACGAAGAGGAGCACACATGTCCACGCACAGGGTTCTCGTCGGCACCGACGGCAGCGCGCAGGCCCGCGTGGCCGTCTCGTGGGCGGCGTCTCAGGCGCGCCGACGGGGCTGGCCGCTGGTCATCGCGATGGCCCACGAGCCGCTGCTCATGTGGGGGATCGCCGGCTCGCCCGGCGTGATGGCGTCCGCGGATCTTCCCCCGATGCGCAACGACGCCGCGGAGGTCCTCGAACGCCTCGCCCAGGAGGTACGTGGGGAACATCCCGGCCTCGAGGTATCCGTCGCCGACGTCATCGGCGCCGCCGCCGGGTACCTCACCGAGGCCTCGGCCGAGCCGGGGCTGGTCGTCATCGGCACCCGGGGGCTCGGCGGGCTGCGCGCCTCACTTCTCGGCGGGGTGGCGGACGAGGTCGTCACCTACGCGCGCGGCCCCGTCGCCGTCATCGGTGAGGAGGGTGTGGACACGGGGACGATCGTGGTCGGCGTCGACGAGGGGGACGCCTCCGCCGCGGCCGTGGAGTTCGCCGCCGACGAGGCGCGTCTCCGCGGCGCCACCCTCGACCTCGTGCGATGCCTCGACGTCGCGCCGCACGTGCCCACGACGAACGCCCTGGCGGTGATGCCGCCGGCCGACGAGGAGGTCGAGGAGGCCGCGCGCGCCTCCCTCGCGACCCTCCTCGGCACGGTCGCCGACCGACACCCCGATCTCGCGGTCACCGGCAGGGTCGTGTGCGGTGCGGCCGCCCCCACGCTCGTCGACGCCTCGCGCGAGGCCTCCCTCGTCGTCGTCGGCAGCCGTGGACGCGGCGGGTTCACCGGCCTCCTGCTCGGCTCCACCAGCCGTAAGACGGTGCGGGACGCACACGGCCCGGTCGTCGTCGTGCCCTCCTCCGCCGCAGCCGGCTGACGCCCGTGCACCCCGCCGACGTCCGTGCACCCTGACGACGTCCGTACACCCCGCTGACGTCACGGCACCCGCCGACCTCGCCGCACCCGGCTGTCCGTGCCGCACTCGATCGGGGTCGCGTGCCCCGTGCAGTGGCGGCCTGCGGCGGCGTCGGGAGAATTGGGACCGGGAACGGGCGCCCTTCCGATCGACGGAGAGCGACCCCGCGACGACCGAGTGCCCCTCCACGATCAGCCACCACCGCCGACGTCCGACCGCCGATCCCACCGCCGCCCCGACCGCCGACTCCCGGCCGCCGCCCCCGAGAGAGGACACCCATGCCCACACCGATCGCCGACTACGCCTTCATCGGAGACCGCAGGACGGGGGCCCTCATCTCGCCGGAGGGGTCGATCGACTGGTTGTGCCTGCCCGACTTCGATTCGACCGCCTGCTTCGCCTCGGTCCTCGGCACCCCCGATCACGGTCGGTGGGTGCTGAGCCCCGTCGAGGAGGCCACGACGACGCGACGCTACGTCGGCGGCAGCCTCGTGCTGGAGACCGTGCACGAGACCGCCTCGGGCGCGGTGCGCATCTGCGACGTCATGCCGGAGGAGACGGGCCGCGCCGACGTCCTGCGGCGCATCGAGGGCGTGCGGGGACGGGTGACCCTTCGTCACGACTGGCAGATCCGGCCCGGGTACGGCCTGCAGTGTCCGCTCGTGGTCCAGGAGGGGCAGACGCTCGTCGCCGTCGCCGGCCCCGACCGGTTCACGCTCCGCGGCCCCCACCTGCCCCCGGTACGGAGGGGACGGGTGGAGGAGACGCGGTTCGAGGTGGGTGAGGGCGAGGTCATCGACCTGCACATGACGTGGCAGTGGTCCCACCGTGAGCCGTGCGACGCGGTCGATGTGAGCCGCGCCGTCGAGGCGAGCGTCGAGGGTGACGAGCAGTGGCTCGCCGAGGTCACCTACGAGGGGCCCTACGAGGAGGAGGTCCGTCGCTCACTTCTCGTGCTGCGCCACCTCACCCACGCCGACACCGGCGGCATCGTGGCCGCGCCGACGACCTCCCTTCCGGAGGAGATCGGCGGATCGCGCAACTGGGACTACCGCTACGTGTGGTTGCGCGACTCCGCACTGACGCTCGAGGCGCTCGTCCGCGCCGGGTACACGAGGAAGGTCGCCGCGTGGCGCGACTGGCTCGTGCGGGCGATCGCCGGTGACCCCTCCGACATGCAGATCATGTACCGCGTCGACGCCGGCCGAGAACTGCCCGAGCGGGAGCTCGAGCACCTGCCCGGGTATGCGGACTCGCGTCCGGTCCGGGTGGGCAACGGCGCGGTCGACCAGCTGCAGACCGACGTGCTCGGCGAGGTCATGCTCGCGCTCGCCCAGGCCCGCGCGGCCGGCAACCCCGAGACCGACCTGTCCGGTGCGCTCCAGGTCGCACTCGTCGACCACCTCGCCGATCACTGGGAGCAGCCGGACAACGGCATCTGGGAGATCCGCGGTCCGCTGCGTCACTTCACCCATTCCCGGGCGATGGTGTGGGCGGCGATGGACATCGCGATCCGCGGCGTCGAGGACGGGGAGCTGCCCGAGGGCGGCGACCTCCAGCGGTGGCGTCGGGTCCGCGAGGAGGTGCGGGCCGAGATCGACCGGCGGGGAGTCGGCGAGAAGCGCGGGTCCTTCGTGCAGCACTACGACACCGACGAGGTGGACGCCTCACTACTGCTCATGCCGCATCTCGGGTTCTGCACCGCGGACGACCCCCGCTACGTCGCGACGGTGGCGGCCGTCGAGGAGGACCTGCTCGTCGACGGCCTCGTCCTCCGCTACCGCACGACCTCGGGGGTCGACGGGCTCGACGGCGACGAGCACCCCTTCGTGCTGTGCACCTTCTGGCTCGTCCAGGCCTACGCGTGGATGGGCCGGCACGACGACGCCCGCCGGCTCATGGAGAAGGTCCTCGGGCTCGCCGGCCCGCTCGGCCTCTACGCCGAGGAACTCGACGCCTCCGGGGAGATGCTCGGCAACTTCCCGCAGGCGTTCAGCCATCTGGGCCTCGTCATGGCCGCCTACGAACTGGCCGACCCCCGCCCCCGCGGCGCCGAGTGACCGAGGAGGTGGCGCGAGGAGGAGTGCGCGCGGCCGCCGAGTCCGTGGTCCGCCGGTGGTCCACGCGATAGCGTCGCGTCATGCGCCGCCGCCGTCGACCCACGGTCCTGCTCGGCCTGCTCGTCCTGCTCCTCGCCGGCGTCGTCGGCGGCTACTGGTACGAGCGCCCCCTGCTCCGGACGGGCACGGGTTACGCCGCCCACAACGCGTGCGCCGTGACCTTCATCGCGGGGCGCGGCCGTCCCGAGAGCGACCTCCCGCCGAACCCACTGGTCCCCGTCCTCACGACCCGCGTGACCGACGGCGAGGCGTCGACCTCGATCGCGGGACTGCTCGCGAGACAGTCGGCGACCTACGACCGGGCGACGGGCTGCACCCTCGGCGGCGTCGAGAAGGACCCCGACCCGGCGCCGATCCCGCCGTTCGGCGCCGCCCCCCTCGAGTCGCAGGCCGTCCCGAAGGCCGACCCGGCCACCGAGGCGCTGCTCGACGAGGCGTTCGGTGACGACCTCACCGACGCCGCCCGCGCGGACCTGGGGACGCGTGCCGTCGTCGTCGTCGAGCACGGCCGGGTGGTCGCGGAGCGCTACGCCGACGGGTTCACCAGGGACACACCCCAGCTCGGCTGGTCGATGACCAAGAGCGTGACCAACCTGCTCACCGGTCGGCTCGTGCTCGAGGGGACGGTGAAGGTCACCGACGCGGGGCTGCGGCCGGAGTGGATGGACGATCGGTCGAGGATCACCGTCGACGACCTGCTCCGGATGACGAGTGGTCTGGCGTGGGACGAGACGTACGACCTCGGGACACCGATCACCCGGATGCTGTACGACGAGAGGGACATGGGCGCCTTCGTGGCCTCGCAGAGGTCGGCGCACCCGGTCGGCACCTATCAGCAGTACAGCAGCGGGAGCACGACCCTGCTCTGCTCGGTCCTCGGCGCCAAGACCGGCGCGAGCACCTCGCTCGTGCCGAGTCGGCTCCTCGCCCCTCTCGGTCTGCGGCACGCCGTCATGGAGACCGACGGTGTCGGCAACCCCGTCTGCTCCTCCTACCTGTGGGCGACGCCGCGCGAGTGGGCCGCGATCGGTCAGTTCGCGCTGCAGGACGGCGTCTGGGAGGGGCGGCGGCTGCTGCCGGAGGGGTGGATGAGGGAGTCGACGACCGTGAAGGCCGTCGCGGCGTCCGAGGAGGTCGGCTACGCCTCGAGCTGGTGGGTCAACCGGTTGCCCGACGGGACCCTGGTCCAGCCCTCGCTGCCCGCCGACACCTACTGGATGCAGGGGCACGACGGGCAGCGCCTCTTCGTCGTGCCGAGCGCCGGGCTGGTCGTCGTCCGCCTCGGCTTCAGCCCCGCCATGTCGGGCCGGGACCCGGCCGTCGTGCCGCTCGTGGCGGCGCTCGCGAGCACCCGAGGGTGAGAGGCTGGTCGCATGACGAGCGACCAGAGCGACCCCACCGTCGAGGGGCCGGTGCGAGAGTGCCCGGCCGATCCCCGCGTCGAGATCCTTTCGCCGCGTGAGGTCCCCCTCGGTGGCCTTCGGGCGATCACCGTACGCCGGACCCTGCCCCACCGCACACGCTCGTTCGTCGGCGCGTGGTGCTTCGTCGACCACTACGGGCCGCACGAGGTGTCCGCCGACGGCGAGGGGGCGATGCACGTCGCGCCGCACCCGCACACCGGCCTGCAGACGGTGTCCTGGCTCTTCGACGGCGTCATCGAACACCGCGACTCCGGTGGGGTGATCGGCCTGGTCGAGCCGGGAGCGGTCAACCTCATGACGGCGGGGGAGGGCATCGCCCACTCGGAGGTGACGACCGCGGACACCCGTCGACTGCACGGGGTGCAGTTGTGGGTCGCGCTGCCGGACGCCGACCGCCACACGGCCCGCGCCTTCGACCATCACGTTCCCGAGGTCGTCGAGCTCCCGTCGGACGCGGGTCGGTTGCGGGTCTTCATCGGTGAACTCCGCGTGGCCGGGGACTCCGTGCCGGGTGACGAGGGCGAACGCGGTGGGTCCGACCTCGTCTCGACCTCACCCGTGCGGACCTTCACCCCGCTGCTCGGGGCGCAGCTCGATCTCACGGCAGGTGCCCGCGTCCGTCTGCGGACCGACCCGGGTTTCGAGCACGCCGTGCTCCTCGACACGGGCGGGGTGGCGGTGCAGGGGGAGCCTTTGTCCTTCGGCGATCTCGCCTGCCTGGAGGCGGGCATGGACGAGGTCGTCCTCGAGGCGGGCGACGACGGGGCCCGCCTCGTCCTGCTCGGCGGGGCCCCCTTCGAGGAGGAGATCGTCATGTGGTGGAACTTCGTCGGTCGCGACCACGACGAGATCGTCGCCTTCCGCGAGGCCTACGAGGCCGGTGACGAGCAGTTCGGCGCCGTGCCCGGATGGACCGAGGGCGACCGCATCCCGGCCCCGCCCCTTCCCGGCGTCCGCCTCCGACCCCGCAACCGTCACGGCCGGGTCGGCGGCTGACGCCGGGGCACCCGTCCGGCCGGGGCCGGTGGTCCTCCCCTCACGGGACAGGACGCCCGTGGTCGAGGTGGCCGACAGGCGTTCGCGCCGGTGTCAGTCCTCGCCGGTGTCAGTCCTCGCCGGTGTCAGTCCTCGCCGGTGTCAGTCCTCGTCGGTGTGACGCTCGGGGAGCGCCGCCCCCCACAGGGCCGCGGCGACGAGGGCGGGCTGGAAGGCGAGGCGCACGAGCCGCTTGGTGTCGGTGTCGAGACCGAACGCGTCGCGGTGCTCGACGTACTGGGCGACGTTGCCGGGGAACACGGCGACGTAGAACGCCGCGAGCGCGAGACCGGTGAGACGGCGCTGGCGGGGGAGGGCGAGCAGAGAGGCGCCGAGCGCGATCTCGACGACGCCGGAGCCGACGACGACGAGGTCGGCGTCGGCCGGGAACCACGGCGGCACCTGGGCCTGGAACTCGTCGCGTGCGGTGGTGAGGTGCGCGATGCCGGCGTAGGTCATGAACGCGCCGAGCGCGAGGCGGGTGAGGTCCTGGGAGCGCGTCGCGCGCGGCTTGTGGGTGAGCAGCTTCTTCATGCGACCGACGGTACTCCTCGGTATTCCTCGGTCACCGGGGGCTCCGGCGACGCACCCGCCTCCACCGGACGCGGCCCACGACACACCTGATCGGGCTCGCCGCGTGCCGGGGACCGGGATATCGTCCCAGGTGGTGCCGGGCGCACCGTGGTCCTCGGGTCGGTGGCAGCGACCCGACGGCCGGGTCGACAAGGTCGGTGGCAGCGACCGGACGGCCTCGACCGACCCCGTCCCCCGCCAGGGTTCGGACGGCGCCCTCCGCCGACCTCGATCGAGGCCGGTCGTCGACGCCTGCCCGGCAGGCCCGAAGGAGTGGGGAACATGAAGATCTTGGTCACGGGTGCGACCGGATACGTCGGGGGGCGGCTCGTGCCGTTGCTCCTCGACCGCGGCCACGAGGTGCGCACGACCACCTCGGATTCCACCAAGGAGCAGCCCTGGTGGTCCGACCGCGTCGAGACGGTCGAGATGGACATCCTCGACGGCGACGAGGTCGAGGCCGCCTGCGAGGGCATCGACGCCGTCTACTACATGATCCACGGCATGGCCGGGGACGACTTCGTCGAGAAGGACCGTGAGGGCGCCACGAACATGGCGAACGCGGTGCGCGACAAGGGTGTCGGGCGCATCGTCTATCTGTCCGGCCTCGTCCCGCCCGTCGATCACGACGAGCTGTCGCGCCACATCGCCTCGCGCCTGGAGGTCGAGGAGATCCTCAGCTCGAGCCCGGCGGTCACCGTGACGTTGCGTGCCGCGGTGCTCATGGGCAGTGGCTCGACGAGCTTCGAGGTCATCCGCCAGGTGAGTGAGCGGATGCCGGTGCAGACCGTACCGGACTGGATGCGGTCGGAGGTGCAGCCGATCGCGATCGTCGACGTGCTCGAGGCGCTGTACGGCGCGCTCTCGGTGGACGGCCCGTCGCGGTCCTACGACGTCGGTGGTCCCGACCGCATGCCCTACCCCGAGCTGTTGGAGACGTACGCCGAGCTCGCCGACCTCACCCGCCCGCAGGTGACGATCCCGCTGCTGCCGACCCAGCTCGTCGGCACCCTCGTCGGCTCGTTGACCGACGTGCCGTCGGCGACGGTCGAATCCCTCATCGAGAGCCTCCACCACGACATGGTCTGCAGTGAGGACGATTTCGTGCGCGACCTGCTCCCCGAGGGCTATGAGCTCATCGGCGTGGAGGAGTCCATCCGTCGCTCCCTCACCCCGCGGACCGCCGCACCCGAGGACGCGGACCCGATGGGGCCGATGCCCCAGGACCCCGCGTGGACCGACGGCGGCGACGCCAGACCGCCGGTCGCGAAGGTCGTCGACGCCGTCAAGTCCGTCCTCCCGGGCCAGGAGTGAGCACCCGGCTCGGCGCCTGCCGCACCCTCCCCAGATCGGAGCACCCATGAGCGTCCTGTCCACGACCATCCGCGCGACCCACCTGCTCACCAACGCCGCCTGGTTCGGTGGCTCCCTCATGGGGGCCGTCGCCCTCAACCCGGCGTCGCGTGAGCCCGACACCGGCGAGGAACGGCGGCGGGTGGCCGACACCGGTTGGAACCGATGGGGACCCGTGCAGGGTGCCGCGATCGGCCTGCATCTGCTCTCCGGCCTCGGGATCGTCGCCGACAACCGTCGGCGCGTCCGGCGCCATGCGCCCACGACGAGCGCCGTCGTCCTCAAGACCGCGACGACGGGACTGGCACTCGCGTCGTCGGCCGCCGCGTGGAAGGTGGGGGAGACGGTCGGCGACACCGGCGCCTCGGCGACGGAACGGGCGCAGGCCCGTCGCCGGATCGAGTGGCTGCAGTGGGCGACCCCGGTCACCACCGGCGCGCTGCTCGTGCTCGACTCCTATCTCGGTGAGCAGCAACGGGGCACGGCCGGTCTGCTCGACCGTCCGCTCGGCACGCGCTGAGGAACGCGCGTCCGGACTCGGGGGCCGGGTGGCCGACCGCCCGGCCCCCCGACGGTCGCGCCGGGCACCGCCCCCCGGGGCGCGTGGCGCGTGGCAGCAGGGCATCGCTGCGCCTCGTGTCGGCCGACCCCGGACGTCGTCGCCGGGGGAATCCGCGTACCGTGCAGGCAGGCCGCCCGCACCGGTCGCCCGGTGTCACACGGACGACGGTGTCGCACGGACGACAACGCGACGATCGCTGCCCAGAGGAGAACACCGCCATGGCCCTCACCGACTCCACCGACGGCACCATCCGCAGCGCCGACGTCATCGAGGCGGACCACGCCGCGGTGATGCACTCGTGGTCCGCGCAGGGCCACCTTCCCCCGTTCGAGATCGCGGGCGGATCCGGCAGTGAGCTGTGGGATCACGACGGCCGCCGCTATCTCGACTTCTCCAGCCAGCTCGTGTTCACGAACATGGGCCACGGGCACCCCCGCATCGTCGAGGCCATCGCCGACCAGGCCCGGCAGCTCGCGACCATCGCCCCGGCGACGGCCAACGCGACCCGTGCGAGGGCGGCGCAGCTCATCCTCGACCGTGCTCCCGAGGGGTTCGACAAGGTCTTCTTCACGAACGGCGGGGCCGACGCCAACGAGAACGCCATGCGCCTCGCGCGACTCGTCACCGGGCGCGACAAGATCGTCAGCCGCTACCGCTCCTACCACGGCAACACCGGCGCCTCGATCGTCGCGACGGGGGACTGGCGGCGGCAGTCGAACGAGTACGCCCGGGGCCACGTCCACGTCTTCGGCCCCTACCTCTACCGCAGCGAGTTCTGGGCGAGCACCCCCGAGGAGGAATGCGAACGTGCGCTGCACCACCTCGAGCGGGTCATCCAGTGCGAGGGGCCCGGGTCGATCGCCGGCGTCCTCCTCGAGACGATCCCCGGCACCGCCGGGATCATGGTTCCCCCGCCCGGGTACCTGTCGGGGGTCCGGGAGATCGCGGACCGCTACGACATCGTCCTCATCCTCGACGAGGTCATGGCCGGATTCGGTCGCACGGGGGAGTGGCTCGCGCTCGACGCCCACGACGTGCGCCCCGACCTCGTCACGTTCGCCAAGGGGGTCAACTCCGGCTACGTCCCGGTCGGCGGGGTGATGATCGACTCCTGGATCGCGCACGAGTTCGACGAGCGCGTCTTCCACGGCGGACTCACGTACTCGGGGCACCCGCTCGCGGCCGCCTCGATCGTCGCGAACCTCACCGCGATGGCCGAGGAGGGGGCGGTCGAGAACGCGGCGACCATCGGCCGCGACCACCTCGGGCCGGCGTTGCACCGTCTCGCCGAGACGCACGCGGTCGTCGGTGAGGTCCGCGGCACGGGCGTGTTCTGGGCCGTCGAACTCGTCGCCGACGCCCGGACCCGCACCCCGCTCGCGGACGCGCAGGTCGCCGCCGTGAAGAAGGCCTGCCAGGAGCGGGGCGTCCTCGTCTTCCCCTCGGCGAACCGCATCCACATGGTTCCGCCGTGTCTCGTCTCGCCCCAGGAGGTCGAGCGCGCGGTGGCGGCGCTCGACGAGGCGCTGGGCACGCTCTGATCGCGTCTCGGACGGGCTCAGATCTCCCGTCGGCAGAGGCGTCGGAGAGCGACCCGGGCCGGTGGGCCGTAGGTGAGGGCGACGACGGGGGGTGCGTCCATCGTCAGTCCCGCGGTGGTGCCGCCGTCGTGCTCCCGCAGGTCGTGGCGCATCCGGATGTCCAGCCCCGCAAGGGCCACGGTCCAGGACCACGACAGGTCTGCCTCGTCGACGCGATCGACGCGGAACGGCACGGCGGTGCCGAGCGGTCCGCGGACGAGGCCGTGCAGCCCCGGGACGAGGTGAGTGCCGTCGGCGTCGACGGCACGGATCTGCGGTGACCACCGCGGCCAGACCGACAGATCGGCGTACCGCGACCAGGCGGTCGCCACATCGACCGGGCCGTCGACCTCGATGCGCCGTCTCATGCGCGGGTCCCTCTCTCCTGCGGTCGGCGATGTCCGCCGCCCTCGTGCGTCGGCGCTCCACGTCGGGGCGTCCGACCCTCCCGCCGAGGAGTCGCGCCTCGGCGGTGTCGGGGTCCCAGCGTCTCAGACCCGGGACGCTGACCTGCGACGGCACCCGGGAACCGGTGTCCACGACCGAGTTCCCCGGTTCTTCTCGCCCGGCGATGCGATCTGCGACACACTCGAGGCATGTCAGAGACCTTTGAACTCACGAACCAGGAGCGCGAGGCCGACCTCTCGCCGGAGCAGCTCAAGCAGCTCGTCGGACTCGTCGAGTACGACGTCGAGAAGGACCCGTTCCCCGTCACCGGGTGGGACGCGATCGTCTTCGTCGTCGGCAACGCCACGCAGGCGGCCCACTACTACCAGTCCGCGTGGGGCATGACCCTCGAGGGTTACTCGGGCCCCGAGACCGGCAACCGCGACCACAAGGCGTTCGTGCTGCGGTCCGGCTCCATCCGCTTCGTCCTCAAGGGCGGCGTCGACCCCGACAGCCCCCTGCTGGACCACCAGCGCCGCCACGGCGACGGTGTCATCGACATCTCGCTCGAGGTCCCCGACGTCGACAGGTGCATCGAGCAGGCGAAGCGCGCCGGTGCGACCGTCGTCGAGGAGCCGCACGACATCAGCGACGGCCACGGCACCGTGCGCCTCGCGACGATCGCGACCTACGGCGAGACCCGCCACACGCTCGTCGACCGTTCGCGCTACGACGGCCCCTACCTGCCCGGCTACGTCGAGCGCACCTCCTCCTACGAGAAGCGCCCCGACGCGCCCAAGCGCATCTTCCAGGCCCTCGACCACATCGTCGGCAACGTCGAGATGGGCAAGATGGACGAGTGGGTCGCGTTCTACAACCGGGTCATGGGCTTCGTCAACATGGCCGAGTTCATCGGCGACGACATCGCGACCGAGTACTCGGCGCTCATGAGCAAGGTCGTGGCCAACGGCAACCACCGGGTCAAGTTCCCGCTCAACGAGCCTGCGGTCGGCAAGAAGAAGAGCCAGATCGACGAGTACCTCGAGTTCTACCGCGGCGCAGGCGCCCAGCACCTGGCCCTCGCCACGGGTGACATCCTCCGCACGGTCGACGAGCTGCGCAAGGAGGGCGTCGAGTTCCTCTCCACGCCCGACTCCTACTACGAGGACGAGGAACTGCGCCGCCGCATCGGTGAGGTCCGCGTCCCCATCGAGGAACTGCAGAGCCGCGGCATCCTCGTCGACCGCGACGAGGACGGATACCTCCTGCAGATCTTCACCCGCCCCCTCGGCGACCGTCCGACGGTGTTCTTCGAGCTCATCGAACGCCACGGGTCGCTCGGGTTCGGCAAGGGCAACTTCCAGGCCCTCTTCGTCGCGCTCGAGCGCGAGCAGGACCTCCGCGGCAACCTCTGAGTGTCCTGGCGCCGGCACGCCCGACGAGGGCGCCGGTCCTCCTTCCGGGGAGGGGCCGGCGCCGTCGTCCGCGTGTCCCGGCGCGACCGGACGGGCCTCGAGACGGCCGCGGTCGATCCCGTCAGCGGTCGGCGTTCCGGCTCGTGCGCCGGAGGAACCCGTCGACGAGGGCGATGTAGGCGGGCCGATCCTGGAAGTAGGCGCCGCAGTGGTCCACGCCGGGGTAGGTGACGAACTCGACCGTGCCCGGCGCGGCGGCCTCGACGAGTTGCTCGGCGTGCGAGTAGGGGATGACCCGGTCGTCGGTCCCGTGGAGCAGGAGGACGGGTCGGGGGGCGAGCCGGTCCATGACGTCGAGGGGTCGCACCTGAGCGAAGCCGTATCCGTACCGCAGGCGGTTGACGAGGTTCGCCGCCGGAACGAGCTGCCCCGAGGGCAGGCGATACCGGCGGATCGCGGCCCCGACGACGTCGCTCATCGTCGCGAACGGGGAGTCGAGGACGAGGGCCTCGATCCGGCGGTCGTACGCCGCGGTGAGGGCCGCGGTCGCCGCCCCCATCGAGAAGGCGACGACGGCGATCCGCGCGTCGGGGCGCCGCTGCGCGACCCAGTCCAGGGCGGCGGTGAGATCGAGCTGCTCGTGGTGCGCGAGGGACTGCCGCCCGTCCCCGGAGTCGCCGTTGCCGCGAAAATCGAACATGAGGACCGAGTGCCCGGCGCGGTACAGCCCCGAGCCGATGCCGAGCATGTCGGCCTTGTTGCCTCGGTGCCCGTGGCAGCACACGACGACGGTGTCGGAGTCGGGATCGTCGAGATACCAGCCGACGAGCGGGACGCCGTCGGTTGCGGAGAAGCGCGCGTCCTCGGCGTCGAGCCCCAGCTCGAACGGGGAGAACGTGTAGGGCAGCGGGGGCCGTCGGGGTTCGTTGAGGGTCCACGCCGCGAACGCCCCCACGGCGGCCGCGCTCAGACCCAATCCACTCGTGAGCAGACCCGCCGCCCCCGCGATGCGTCGACCGTGCCTGGTTGCCATGTGTGTCCCTCCTGCGGTCCGTCGCCGCACCTCGCCGGGTCGGCCCGAGGGGACCTTAGCCCGCCGTCGGCGTCGGTGGGACGCGGGGTGGGCCGGACGGGACATGGCCGAGGCGGGGGAGTCACGAACGGGGTGGCCCACCAGGTCGGTGGGCCACCCCGTTCGTGGTGGGTGCGGTCGGGCGTCAGTAGGCACCGTTGCTGGTGACGACCGCCTTGAAGGTGCGGAACAGGATCTGCAGGTCGACGATGGGCGACCAGTTGTCGACGTACCGCAGGTCGAGGCGGATCGACTGCTCCCAGTCGAGGTTGCTCCGACCACTGATCTGCCACAGGCCCGTCATGCCCGGGCGGACGTGCAGACGACGCATCGCGTCGGGCTCGTACTGCTCGACCTCGGCCTGGCTCTGCGGGCGCGGACCCACGAGTGACATGTTGCCGATGAGCACGTTGAGCAGCTGGGGCAGTTCGTCGAGGGAGAACCTGCGCAGGAACGTCCCGATCGGGGTGATGCGCGGGTCCTTCTTCATCTTGAACTGCACCGCGTTGCCCTCGTTGTGCTGCAGGAGCGAGGCGAGCTGCTTCTCCGCGTCGACGACCATCGTGCGGAACTTGTAGATGGTGAAGAACTCTCCGCCGACGCCGACGCGCTTCTGCCGGAACAACACCGGGCCGGGCGAGGTGAGCTTGATGGCGGCGGCGATCCCCAGGAACACCGGCGCGAGCAGCACGACGAGGATGCCCGCGATCGTGCGGTCCATGAGGCTCTTGAGGATGACCGAGCGGCGCGTGGCCGCGGGGCGCTCGATGTGCAGCAGCGACATGTCGTTCGACTGGCGAAGCGAGAGCCGCGGGCCGGCGACGTCGAGCAGGCCGGTGGACACGACGAGTTCGACGTCACGCTCCTCCAACGCCCAGGCGAGGCGGCGCAGACCCTTGCCGTGGAGCTCGGGGTGGCTCGTGACCGCCACGACCTCGGCGTCGCACAGGTCCACGGCGGAGACCGCGTCGAGCGCGGACCCCATGACCGGCACGCCCTCGATGGTCGTCGTGGTGTTGAAGTCGTCACTGACGCTGGAGGTGCACACCGCGACGACGTCCAGACCCTGGTCGGGGGAGGACTTGATGTTGCGGATGAGGTCGGCCGCCGCGTCGGCCCGGCCGACGACGACCGTGCGCTGCGTGAGGCGACCCGCTCGACGGTGGCGGTGCAGCCACGTGCGCATGAGACGCCGCACGAGCAGACCGAGCGCGAACAGCCCGATGACGAGGGTGATGACGTAGAGACGGCTCCACTGCGCCTTGACGAAGAGGCCGCCGATGGCGAGCAACGACAGGAGCCCGACGACGGCGCGGCCGACGGCGCGGTACTCCTCCTCGCTGACCCCCAGGTAGCGCCGCTCGTAGGCGCGGGACAGCCCGAGGGCGAGGACCCACAGGAACGGCATCACGAGACTGGCCGCGATGTAGGACGCGTTCATGTCGGCGCGGCCCGGGCCGACCGCGAGTGCCAGCGCGACGGTGGCGCAGGCGGTGATGACGTCCCAGAAGACGAGGCGTTGCAGATAGGTGTGCGACCACGACCCGGCGCGGGACGCGACCGAGAAGATGTCGCCGTCGATCGATGGCGCGAATGCGGTGCTTCCCCCCGGCACCTGCACGCGCTCGGTCGCGACGCGCGGACGACGGGCACGGCGGTGCACCGGCCGCGTGGCGGCTTCGCGTTCGTGAATGGACAAATCAAGCCTCCGTGTTTCGACACGGCCCGAGTCGATCGGCATCGCTCGGCCCCCAGATTCCCCTTGGAGTCCGCGTCGGGTTCCTCCCCGCTGCGCCCCGAGGCGACCCCCGCCCGCGCCGTACGGCCTCGCGAAGAGCGAGCCGTGAGGGCGTGGACAGCACCTCGAAGAACAGACGACCGACTTGGACGGTGGTCCCACTCTAGCGAGCCACACGGTCTCGATCCAGCCGATCTCCACCGATGTGGCGCACGGGCGTCCGTCCTGGTCGGGCGCCCTGATGGGCACCTTACTGCCCCAACGGATCCGACACGCGGGTGGGGGGTGACGATGTCGTGTGCATCCCAGCGCGGTTGCTGCGTGTCATACCCCGGCGGCTAGGGTGAACGTCGCCGTCTGCAGCGATCCGGCTGCAGCCGCACGACCTGGGGGGAGAGGTCATGACCTCATCGACGACGCCCGTCGCGGGAGCGAGCGGGCGGACCGCGAGCGCGGATCGGGCGCATTCCGTGCACACCGATCACGCGGACCACGAGAGCCGGACGACCGGCGGGGCCGCGACGCCGCAGGGGCACTCCTACGAGGTCGTCCTCGTCACCTACAAGAGCCGTGCGCACGTCGAGGACCTCGTGGGCGGCTGGGGGCCCGACGTCGCCGTCGCGCTCGTCGACAACGGTCGTGGCGTCGACGGCCTCGCCGAATGGGCCGCCGCGCGACCGCAGGTCCGCTACCTCGACGGCGGGTCGGTCGGGTTCGCCCGTGCTGCGAACGCCGGGGCGTTCTCCTCGAGCGCCGAGTTCGTCGTCTTCGTCAACCCCGACTCGCGCCCCGCCGTCGCCGACCTCCACGCCCTCGTCGACGGCCTCGCGGCCGATCCGGTGTCGGCGTCGCACGCGGCGACGATGGCGGGACGCGAGGGCGACGTCGAGATCGGCGTCGCCGGCTGGGAACCCGACGTGTGGCGCACCGCCGCCTACGCCGCCGGACTCCACAAGGTCTGGCCGCGGGTGGGCGTCTACGCCAAGCCCGAGCTCGGCGACCCGCTGCGCGTCGACTGGACGACCGGGGCGTGCATGGCCGTCCGCACCGCGCAGTTCGTCCGCCTGCGCGGGTTCGACGAGTCCTTCTTCGTGTACTCCGAGGACATGTCGTTCGGTCGCCGAGCCCGCGCCGCCGGGCTGCGGCAGGTCCTCCGCCCCGACGTCGTCGTCGCGCACGGCGCCGGGTCCTCCGGCGCCCCCTCGGCCGAGATGATGCGCCTCAAGGGCGCCTCGTTCCGCAACTACGTCCACCGTTACCACCCGGGCGCCCCGGCGAGCGTCATGTCGGGGAGCCTCGCCGTGGGGTACCTGGCGCGCTCGGTGCGCGAGCGGGCGCGGGGCGACGAGGCGTTGGCGTCGCTCTTCCGGGCCCAGGCCCAGGGGCTGTCGACCGGGCGCGCGTTCGTCGGCGGCCAGGAGGTCGCCCAGGCCCGGATGGTCGAGACCGCCGCGGCCGAGGGGCACGCTCCTCGGGCCCGCCGCGCTCGTGGCGCGCACGGGACCCCGGCGGAGGCCGTCGAGGTGGCCGCTCGCCCGATCCTGCTCGTCACCAAGGAGTTCGGTGAGCCCGCCACCTCCGGCGGGATGCTGCGCACGCTCGCGCTGGCCCGGTGGCTCGCGCGGCGCGCGAACGTCGTCGTCGTCGCCCCGACGGGCGTCACCGGTGTCCGACGACTGCCGGAGAGTGGGGAGATCGTCCTCGAGGAGCTCCGCGCGGCGCCGACCCGGTCGCCGTTCGCCGACGCCCTCACCCTGCCGCGGTACCGCTCCATCGGCGCACCCCGTACGTGCGGGGCGGCGCTGATCGAGGGGCTCACCGACACCCTGGGTGAACTCGGGCCGTTCGGTGTCGCCGTCGTCGACCACACCTGCCTGTTCGGCGTCGCCGACCTGCTGCCCGCGGACCTGCCCGTCGTGCTCAGCACCCACAACGTCGAGTCCGACCTCATGCGGCAGCGGGCCGGGGCGGAGAAGGGCGCGATGAAGGTCGCCGCGCACGTCGAGGCGGGCCTGCTCCGTCGTCTCGAACGATCCGTCGGGGCCGGGTACCCGACGGTCGTCTGCACCCGGCACGATGCGGAGGCCGCCCGTGAGGACGGCGCCCCCGAGGTCGTCGTCGGCCGCAACGGCGTCACCCCGCCCAGCGGTCTGGACCGGGAACGCGCCGTCGCCGACAACCCGCTCGGTGTCGAACTGCTCTTCACGGGCGCCCTGGACTGGCGGCCCAACGTCGGCGGCATCCTCTGGCTCGTCGAGAGCCCCCAGTGGGCGCGGTTCGTCGCCGCCCACCCCGGGGTCGTGCTCACGGTCGCCGGGCGCAACCCCTCGGCGGACTTCCGTGCCCGTCTCGAGGCCGCGCCGGGGGTGCGGGTCGAGGCCGACGTGCCGAGCATGCGTCCGCTCCTGGAGCGCGCCCGTCTCGGTGTCGCGCCGCTCCTCGAGGGCGGCGGTTCGCGCATCAAGCTGCTCGAGTACATCGCGCACGGCCTCCCCTCGGTGTCGACGCTCGTCGGGGCCTCGGGTCTCGACGGGCTGCCCGAGGGCGCCGTGCGGCAGACCCCGCAGGATCTGGACGCGTTCTGCGCGGCGCTGCACTCCGAGCTCGCCGGTGGTCCCGTGACCCTGCCCCGTGCGCAGGTCGAGGAGATGCTCGAGGTCTACGGCTGGGACACCGCCCTCGAACCGGCCGCCGCCGTGCTGCCGGCCGGGTACGCCGGCTGACGTCCCGACGCCCGCCCGGCCGATCTCGCGTCCGCTCCCGGCCCAGGCGTCGCCGGGCCGGATCCGCGTTCGTCGGGCGCGCGGGAGGCGCGGGCCGTCTCACGGCCGGTCTCGGATGCCGGACACGGGGTTGCCTGGCCGGTCCGTCGTCGCCGAACGGTCGCCTCCACGACGGCCGGCCGTAACCTGATGGGAGGCAGCGTCGTTCGTCACTCGCAGGGTCGGCGGAGGCGGTGTGGGCGCGGATGGTGATGCATCCTTCGGCAGATCCCGTCCTCATGGGCGTGTCGGCGTGGTCGATCGGCAGGCGTCTCGACCCCCTGCCGAAGGATCACCCGCCACATGCCTTCCACCGCCACGCTCCGCCCTGCTTCCGTGATGACCGCGGTCGCGATCGCCCTGTCCGCCACCGCCACCGGCGCCCTCCTGGTCGCCCCGAGCGCCGAGGCCGCGCCCGGGGACAGCTTCCGCATGACCGTCGCGCCGTCGAGCTACACGTCCTCGGACGGCACCGCCTGGGCCGCCCGCTCCGGGTTCGACGGGGGTGACTACTCGCCGTCGTACACCTCGGGGACCATCCGTGGGGCCTCGGACTCCCGTCTCTACTACCCCGAACTCGTCCGCTTCCGCAGCTGGTCCAAGCCCGTCGAGAACGGCACCTACCGCGTCACGCTCAAGATGCGTGAGCAGTGGTGGACCCAGCCCGGTCAGCGCGTCTTCGACGTGACGGCCGAGGGTGCCACGGCGCTGTCGAACGTCGACATCGTCGCCGCCGTCGGCAAGGACGCCGCCTACGACCGCAGCTTCGACGTGAAGGTGAGCGACGGCCGCCTCGACCTCGGGTTCCCGTGGAAGAAGGACTCCGCGCTGCTCTCGGCCCTGCAGGTCACCCGCATCGACTCGACGCCGACCCCGACGCCGACACCGACGCCGACCCCCACGCCCTCCACGGGCTCGGTCGTCGCGCGCGTCGGGGCGACCTCCACCCCCGTCAAGGACGCCGCCGGGAACACCTACGAGGCCGCGTCGGGCTTCAACCGCGGCGACGTGTGGTACGCGCAGAGCACCATCGCGAAGACCCCCGACCAGACTCTGTACCGCCCCGAGAAGGTGCGCCTCGACACGTGGAGCAGGGCTGTTCCCAACGGCACCTACGACGTCACCCTCAAGATGCGGGAGGCCTACTTCTCCTCGGCCCGCCAGCGCGTCTTCGACGTGTACGCCGAGGGCACGCGGGTCATCGCCGATCTCGACATCCTCGCCGCCGCGGGCCGCAACACCGCCTACGATCGCACGATCCGCACGACGGTGACCGACGGCCGGCTCGACCTCAAGTGGGTCGCGAAGGTCGACAACGCCCTCGTGTCCGCCATCGTCGTCACCAAGGCCACGGGTGGCTCGACGCCGGCGCCCACCCCGACCCCCACCCCGACTCCCACCCCCACCCCCACCCCGACCCCGACGAAGCCCTCGAACCCCACGCCTCCGTCGAGCGGCACGGGCAAGATGAGCGGCATGTACTGGGACTCGGGGATGTACCCGATGAACCGCGCCGCCGAGGTGAGCAAGTGGGAGGCGAACCGGGGCCGCAAGGTGGACGTCGTCACCGTCTTCCCCAGCCGTGAGTCGTGGGACTCCATGCAGAGCACGTGGTTCATGGACGACCAGCGCATCCCGGCCGGCTACAAGGGCACCCTCGACGTCGGCGTGCCGCTGTGGCCCAACGACGGCAATCTCGCCACCGCCAAGGCCGGCGGCTACAACGCGCAGTGGGAGCGCCTCGCCCGCAACATCGCCGCGGAGTACCCCGACGCCTACATCCGCCTCGGCTGGGAGATGAACCTCCCCGGCTGGAAGGCCGCTGCCTGGGCGAACAGCGCCGAGGACTGGAAGACCGCCTACCGGCAGGCCGTCACGTCCATCCGCAAGGGCGGGCCGAACCTGCGCATCGCCTGGGTCGTCAACGAGGGCCCCGGGCAGACCGGAACCCGCGACGCCCGCATGTTCTACCCCGGCGACGCCTACGTCGACTACATCGGCATGGACGCCTACGACTGGGACCCGCGGTACACGACGGACGCCAACATCGCCTACCACCGCGACGGCGACTACGGCTGGAACTTCTGGCTCAACTTCGCCAAGCAGCACAACAAGAAGTTCGTCCTCCCCGAGTGGGGCATCGCCCGCGCCAACCCCAACGGCGGCGGCGACAACCCGAAGTACATCAACTTCGTCTACGACTGGATGCTGAAGAACCGCGACTGGATCCAGTACGAGAGCTACTTCGACGAGACCGAGGCCTACATCCGCTCGGACCTCTTCACCGGCTACAACCCGCAGGCCACCGCGGAGTACAAGCGGTGGATGTCCCTGCTCGGCCGCTCCTGATCGTTTCGGCCCCTGCCCGCCGACGGCCCGTCACCCTCTGTGGTGGCGGGCCGTCGCCCGTGGGGTGGATGAACCCTCGCGGGTGTCGGGGCGGGCGCGGGAGGCGTGCGGTCCCGCGTGAGGGGAACAGGGGAGGGCTCTCGGGAATCCCGAACGCGGGACGCGGGAGCGTCGGTCGGGCGAGGATGAAGGCCCCGCGTGAAGGAGACGACGATGTCCGACCGGCCCGCCCGACAGAGCACCACCGCCCCCTCGGCGCAGCCCGGCGCGACCCGGGCGCCCGCGGCAGAACGACCGGACCTGCACCCCCACCCGCTCGTGCGGCTGCTCGGCAAGCCGGCCGCGGAGTTCACCCGCGCCGACCTCGTGCGGGCGGTGGAGGAACTCGGCATCCGCATGCTCGACCTGCGGTACGTCGCGGGGGACGGCAGGCTCAAGAAGCTCAACTTCGTCATCAACGGCCGCGACCATCTCGAGTCGATCCTCACCTACGGGGAACGCGTCGACGGCTCGAGCCTGTTCTCGTTCGTCGCCGCGCAGTCGAGCGACCTCTACGTCGTCCCGCGCTACCGCACGGCGTTCCTCAACCCCTTCGCCGAGGAGCCGACGCTGGACCTGCTGTGCTCCTTCTACGACGGCAGCGGCGCCCCGCTCGCCTCGGCCCCGGAGTACGTCCTGCGCAAGGCCGCCCGGTCGCTCGCGGAGCGCACGGGTACCCGACTCGAGGCCCTCGGGGAACTCGAGTACTACGTGTTCGACGAGGTCGATTCCATCTACCCGGTCGTCGAGCAGCGCGGCTACCACGAGTCCCATCCGTTCAGCAAGTGGGGCCTCATCCGACGCGAGGCGATGCGGCACCTCGCGCAGATGGGCGCGCAGATCAAGTACGGCCACGCCGAGGTGGGCAACATCATCCAGGGCGGCCGGGAGATGGTGCAGGGCGAGATCGAGTTCCTGCCCGTGCCCGTCGAGGACGCCGCCGACCAGATCGTCCTCGCCAAGTGGGTGCTCCGCGAGGTCGCCTACCGCCACGGTCTCGAGGTGAGCTTCGCCCCCAAGATCGTCGTCGGGCAGGCCGGCAGCGGCTTCCACGTCCACACCCGCCTCGTCCGCGGTGACGAGAACGCCTTCGTCGGGGAGGACGGACTCTCCGACGACGCGCGCAGGGTCATCGCCGGGTACCTGAAGCTGGCGCCCTCGCTGACGGCGTTCGGCAACACCGTCCCGACCTCCTACCTGCGGCTCGTCCCCCATCAGGAGGCGCCGACGAGCATCTGCTGGGGCGACCGCAACCGCTCGGTGCTCGTGCGCGTCCCGCTGGGCTGGGCCGGGGTCGGCGACTCGATGCTGCGCGACGCCAACCCGAACGAACCCGCCGACGCGATGCCCCACCGCATCGACCCGCAGACCGTGGAGATCCGCAGCGGCGACGGGTCGGCGGCGGTGCACCTCTACCTCGCGGCGCTGACGGTGGCGGCCCGCCACGGACTGGAGAGCGAGGATTCGCTCGAGGAGGCGCGCCGGCTCTACGTGAGCGAGGACGCGAGCGAGGTCCCCGACCTCGCCCAGCTCCCCGCCTCGTGCGTCGAGTCGGCGAGGGCCCTGCGTCGGATGCGCGAGGTGTACGAGGAGGACGACGTCTTCCCCGCCGGCCTCCTCGACGCGACCGCCGAGAAGCTCGAGGGCTACGACGACCTGGGCCTCAGCGAACGTCTCGAGGGCGACGTCGAGGCCCTCGGCGCGCTCGTGGAACGGTACCTGCACTGCGGGTGAACCCGCGCCGGGCGCATCCCCGGTCCGTGCGGCCGTGATGCCCGCCACCGGGGACGCATCCGTGCGCAGCAGGTCCACGCGCCCCTCTACGCTGGTGGGGCAGAGACGTCGACGAGGGGAAAGAGTCACCATGGCCGAGTTCACGCTGCCCGTTCCGGAGGACTGGCGCCGCGCCGAACCGTTCTACGAGGGGGCCCTCGACCGCGCCCTCACGGTGCTCCGTGACCCGCGCACCCCCGAGCGTCTGTCGCGGTACTACAGCCGTTCGAGCAACTACGCCGGTGCGGCGTTCACGCTGCTCGGCGACGACGAGCCGGGTCAGGTCACCGAGCGCGACCTGCTCGCGGTCAGCCTGCTCGACGCCCCCATCCCACCCGCGATGCTGCGCGCGCTGCTGTACGAGGACGAGACGCGGACCCGGGTGGCCGCGCTGCTGTCGGAGGACCGGCTCCCGGTCGGGGCCAAGCTCGAGGAGGTCACCCCGGAGCTCCTCGCCGCGATGGACGAGCTCTACACGACCCTGCGCGCCCTCGTCCCCACCGGCCGGGTGCGGGAGGGCTACCAGGTCGACTGGATCACCGCGGCCAAGCTCTGCGCCCGCAAGCGGCCCGACCTCTTCCCGATCCGCGACGAGATCGTCTGCCGGTATCTCGGTACCTGGCCCTCGCGGTACCAGATCGACTGGCAGGTGTTCGCGCGCGTCATCGGCGAGCAGGAGGTCAGGGACCGCCTCACCCGCCTCGTCGCGCGTGTCGCCGAGAGCCCGGGCGTCGACGTCGGCGACCCGACGCACCTCCTGCGACACCTCGACGTCTGCCTCTGGATGCACGCGCCGCACCGCTTCTGAGCATCCGCGCGGTGCGGAGGGCCACCCTCCCGGCGCCCCGCCTCGGAGACAGGAACTCCATCGACGTCGTCGGTCGACCCCGGCCGACGACGCCGGTGTCACGGGGGGAGAATCGGCCCATGACCACCACCCTTGCGCTCACCGAGGCCGACGAGGAACGTCGGGCCGCGCTCACCCGGATGCGCACCCTCGCGAGCGGTCTCTTCGTCCTCGCGATCGTCGTGTTCGTGCTCACGCTGCACCGCGGCGGGGCGCTCGGGTACGTCAACGCGACGGCCGAGGCGGCGATGGTCGGTGCGCTCGCGGACTGGTTCGCCGTCACGGCGTTGTTCCGCCACCCTCTCGGCATCCCGATCCCGCACACGGCGCTCGTGCCCCGCAAGAAGGACACCTTCGCGAAGTCCCTCGAGGACTTCGTCTCCGGTCACTTCCTCACCGGCGATGCGGCCCGCGCCCGCTTCCTCAGCTCCGACGCCACGTCGCGGTTCGGCCGGTGGCTCGCCGTTCCCGCCAACGCCGACCGGGTCGTCGTCCACGGCGCGAGCCTCGCCTCGCGGGCGATGGATCACGTCACCGACGGTGAGGTCCGCGAGATCGTCGTCCACTCGGTGCTGCCGCGGTTGGTCGCCGAACCCCTCGCGCCCCTCGTCGGCACCCTGCTCGAGCAGGTGGTCGAGGACGACGTCCACCGGCACCTCGTCGATCTCTGCGTCGTCGAGGCCCACGACTGGCTGCTCGACAACCCCGAGAAGTTCGCCGCGGTCGTCGGGGAGCGGGCGCCGACGTGGACCCCTCTCTGGGTCAACACCCTCGTCCTCGACCGGTTGCACACGGAGGCCCTCCGGTGGGTCGCCGACGTGCGCGACGATCCTCGCCACCGCATGCGCCTCGCCGTCGACGACCTGCTGCGCGATCTCGCCCGCAACCTCCGCGAGGACCCCGCGACGATGGCGCGCGCCGAGGAACTCAAGACGACCTTCCTCGAGCACCCGCAGACCCTCGAGACCGGGATGGGGCTCTGGGCCATCCTGCGCCGCACGCTCCTCGACGCGCTCGACGAACCCGACGGGCGCCTCCGCACCCGGGTCCACGCCGAACTCGTCGAGCTCGGCGGGCGGCTGCAGACCGACCCCGAGCTCCGCGCGCGCGTCGATCGTCGGGTCGCCGACGCCGTGGCCGGCATCGTCGACACCTACGGCGCCGAGCTCGTCCCCGTCATCTCCCAGGTCATCGAGCAGTGGGACGGCAAGGAGGCGGCCGACCGCATCGAACTCCACGTCGGACGCGATCTGCAGTTCATCCGCATCAACGGCACCGTCGTCGGTGGTCTCGCCGGTCTGCTCATCCACACGGTGAGCCAGCTGGCGCTCTGAGCCGGGCCACTCGGCGCCCACGCCGGTTGCCGGGTCGGTGGCCCGGGTCGGTCGACGCCGTGGTCGACCGCCGTGGTCAACCGCCGTACATGTCGTCGACGAGGTGGGCGTAGCGCCGCTCGACGGGACCGCGCTTGACCTTGAGGGTCGGGGTGAGTTCGCCCGCGTCCATGGAGAGGGGCTCGGCGAGCAGCCGGAACTTCTGGATGCGCTCGTACCGCGCCGAGTTGCGGCCGAGGCGACCGATGAGCTCGTCGTAGTAGGCCTCGACCTCGCCCAGGGCGAGCAGATCGTCGTCGGTGTCGGCGTCCCACCCCTTGTCGTCGGCTCGGGCGCGGAGCTCCTCGAAGGCCGGCTGGATCAGTGCGGTGAGGTAGGGGCGTGCGTCGCCGATGACGACCGCGGCCTCGACGAGCGGGTCGGCGGTGAGGGCGGACTCGATGGGGCCGGGGGCGACGTTCTTGCCCTGCATCGTGACGATGAGGTCCTTGATGCGGTCGGTGATGACGAGGAACCCCTGCGTGTCGATGTGCCCGATGTCGCCGGTGTGGAACCACCCCTCGGCGTCGATGACCTCCGAGGTCCCGTCGGGGCGCCCGAAGTACCCGGGGGTGACGTTGTCGCCGCGCACGAGGATCTCGCCGGACTCGGCGGCGATGCGCACCATCGTGCCGGGCACGGGGCGCCCGGCCGTGCCGCTCTTCACGGCCCCGGGGGCGTTGCACGAGACCAGTGGTGAGGTCTCGGTGAGGCCGTAACCCTGGTAGATCGGCAGGCCCGCGGCGAGGAAGAACTCCTCGACCTCGCGGCGCAGCGGCGCGCCCCCGGCGGCCATCACGCACTTGGGTCCACCGACGACGTCGCGGACGTTGTGGAGGACGAGCCGGTCGGCGAGCTTGTGTCGCACGGCGAGGGAGCGCGGGATGGGGCGGCCCTCGCGGCGACGCTCCTCGTAGTCGGCCCCGACGCGCAGGCCCCAGTCGAACAGGCGGCGCTTGGCGCCCTCACCGGCGAGGGCGTACGCGCCGGCGTAGACCTTCTCGTACAGCCGGGGGACGGACACGAACGACACCGGCTGGATGTCGAGCATCGCCGATGCGACGACCTTGGGGTCGGTCACCGAACAACTCTGCATGCCGGCGCCGAGGACGACGTACGTCCAGGCCCGCTCGTAGGCGTGACTGAGCGGCAGGAACGACATGTTGCGCTCGCCGCGGGGCATGTCGAACAGCGTCTCGATGGCCGTGAGCTGGTGGACGTAGGCGCGCTGGGTGATGACGACGCCCTTGGGATCGCCGGTCGTGCCGGAGGTGTAGACGATCGTCACCGGGTCGTCGTCGTCGACCTCGGACTCCCGGGCGCGCAGGTCGGCCTGGATCCGCGAGAGCGTGTCGGCGTCGTCGGGCACGGTGCCGAGCAGGTCGGCGAGAGTGCGCACGTGGGCGCCCTCGGTGCCGTCGTCGGCGCGGCCGCCGTCGTCGTCGGCGTGGCGGTCACCGGGCAGGAGGATGCAGGGCATCGCCGCGTCGAGGTCGTCGTTCTCCGTGAGGGCGACCTGCGCCCGGGCCAGGAGGTCCGGGGTACCGCAGACGAGGACGCGGGAACCGCTGTCGCGCAGGCCGTGCGCGATCTGGTGGGGCGTGTTCGTCGTGTACACGGGCACGCTGACGAGGCCGGCGCGCAGGCACGCGACGTCGACCATCGACCACTCGGGGGAGTTGCCCGCGAGGATCGCGACCCGGTCGCCCGGCGAGAGCCCGAGCGCGAGCAGCGCGGTGGCGAGCCGGGCGGAGACCGTGTCCAGCTCTCCGTAGGTCGTCGTCACCCAGTCGCCGCGGCGGCGGACGCGCAGAGCGACGAGGTCGGCGTTCTCGCGGAGGCTGGTGGCGATCCACGACGTGAGGGTGCGGTGCGACACGTGAGCTCCTGGGAGGATGTGGGGCGGCTGACCTACTCCACCGTAAGTTACGCGATTCGTGGGTCCCTGGGTGGGGAACGTCTCACCTGCGGAGGCGACGGGTGGGCTACCGTCGTCTGGGCCTGCCGCCTTCCCCGGTACACCCGCCGGTCACGTCGCATCAGGACCTGCCGCTCACGTCTCACCAGGAGTCTCACCCCATGCGCCGACTCGCCGCGCTGCTTCTCGCAGGATCCGTGACCCTCACCGCCTGCTCGGCCGGGGCCGGTGACTCCGGGCAGGGTCCCTCGAGTGCGCCGTCGACCGACCTCGCGGTCGGGATGGTGGCCGAACCCGCCAACCTCGACTTCACGACGACCGACGGTGCCGCCATCCCGCAGGCGTTGCTCGACAACGTCTACGAGGGCCTGGTCGCCGTCGACGACGAGGGCGGGATCGTGCCGCGGCTCGCCAAGAGCTGGGACATCTCACCCGACCGCCGGACCTACACCTTCCACCTCGTCGAGGGCGCGACGTTCAGCAACGGGGCGCCGTTCACCGCCGAGGACGCCGTGTTCTCCCTCGACCGGGTGAAGAAGGACTGGACCACCTCGCTCGCGGCCGCGATGAACGTCGTCGAGAAGGCCGAGGCCAAGGACGACGCCACGCTCGTCGTCACCCTGGCGCGCCCGAGCAACGACTGGCTGTACCGCATGACGACCCGCGTCGGGGCGATGTTCAGCCGCACCGGGGTGGCGGACCTGGCGACCAAACCCGTCGGCACCGGTCCCTACACCGTCGACGCCTGGACGCGGGGCGACTCCCTGCACCTCGCGCGTCGCGGCGACTACTGGGGCAGCGCGCCCTTCTTCTCCGGGGTCACCCTCAAGTACTTCAAGGACCCGACGGCGCTCAACAACGCACTCCTCACCGACGCGATCGACGTGGTCTCCACGGTCCAGGCGCCCGAGTCGCTCGGGCAGTTCACGAGCGACGACCGGTTCCAGGTCATCGAGGGCACGACGAACGGCGAGGTCGTCCTGTCGTTCAACCAGGCCAGGGCCCCCTTCGACGACCCCAAGGTGCGTCGCGCCGCCCGCCAGGCCATCGACACGAAGTCCCTCATGGAGAGCTGCTGGGCGGGCCGCGGCACGCTCATCGGCAGCATGGTCCCGCCGACCGACCCGTGGTACGAGGACCTCACCGGGGTGCGTCCGTACGACCTCGCCGCCGCCAAGGCCACCCTCGCGAGCAGCACCCACCCCGGCGCCACCGTGCGTCTCCGGCTGCCCACGCTGCCGTACGCCACCTCGTGCGGTCAGGTCGTCAAGAGCGACCTCGAGAAGGCCGGCTTCACCGTCCAGCTCGACCAGCTCGAGTTCCCCGCCGCGTGGATCACGCAGGTGATGAAGAACGGTGATTACGACGCCTCGATCGTCGCGCACGTCGAGCCCCGCGACCTGCCCACCCTCTACGGCAACCCCGAGTACTACCTGCACTACGACAACCCCGCGGTGAAAGCGGCGATCGCGGCCGCCGACGCCGGGGACGAGAACACGCAGATCGCCAAGATGAAGGAGGCCGCCCGCCTCATCAGCGAGGACGACGCCTCCGAGTGGCTGTTCCTCCTGCCCAACCTCATGGTGGCGACGAAGGACATCAAGGGGCTGCCCGAGAACGCCGTCGGTGAGTCCTTCGACGTCACCGGGCTGTCGAGAGGCTGACCCGGCCCACCATGCGCATCCTCCGACGCGTCCTCGGCCTGCTGATCGCGGTGGTCCTCGGCTCCGTGCTCGTCTTCGCGTTCATGCAGATCCTGCCGGGCGACCCCGCCCGGGTGGCGCTCGGACTCAACGCCAGCGAGGAGGCCGTCGCCCGCCTGCGCGCCGACTTCGGGCTCGACCAGCCCCTCCTCGCGCGGTACCTGTCATGGGTCGGTGGCCTGCTCACCGGCGACTTCGGCGTGAGCTACCTGTCGCGCATGCCGATCGGGCCGCAGATCGCCGACCGTCTCGGCGTCACCGCCTGGCTCGTCGGCACGGCGATGGTCGTGGCCGTCCTCCTCGCGGTGCCGCTCGGCACGATCGCCGCGTGGCGGCACCGCCACCCGCTCGGGGTGAGCCTCTCGGCGCTCTCGCAGGTCGGCATGGCGATCCCCTCGTTCCTCGCGGGCGTGCTCCTCATCGCCCTGTTCGCGGTGCGGCTGCGATGGTTGCCCGCGGGGGGATGGGCCGCTCCGTCGGCCGATCCCGTCGCGTTCCTGCGGGCGCTCGTCCTCCCGGCGCTCGCGCTCGGGCTCGTCCAGGCCGCCGTGCTCACCCGCTACGTGCGTTCCGCCGTCCTCGACGTGCTGCGGGAGGACTACCTGCGCACCGCGCGCGCCAAGGGGTTCCCGCCGCTGGCCGCCCTCGTGCGGCACGGTCTGCGCAACGCCTCGATCCCCGTCGTCACGGTGCTCGCCCTCCAACTCACGACGATGCTCATCGGCGCCGTCGTCGTCGAGCGGGTCTTCGTCGTGCCGGGCCTCGGCAGCCTCCTGCTCGACGCCGTCGGCAACCGCGACCTGCTCGTCGTGCAGAACGTCGTCATGGTGCTCGTCGTCTCCGTCGTCGCCGTCAACCTGCTCGTCGAGGTGCTGTACGCGCTGCTCGACCCGAGGTCGGTGCGGCGATGAACACCCGGAACACCCGGAACACCCGGAGAAGGCGGCGGGCGGTCGAGCTCGGGCCGGTCGGGTCGCGTGAACTCGTGCGCCTCGTGCCGCGTCGGCGCCGGCGCATCGACGCCTCGTTGTGTGTCGGGGCGGTCCTCGTGGGACTGCTCGTGCTCGTGGCGCTCGCCTCGTTCGTGTGGACGCCGCACGACCCCGTCGCGATGGAGGCCTCGACGAGGCTCGCGCACCCCGGGCCCGAACACTGGCTCGGCACCGACAAGTTCGGCCGCGACGTCGCGAGCCAGATCATGGTCGGCGCCCGCACGACACTGCTCGTCGGGTGTGTCGCCCTGGGGGTCGCGGCGCTCGTCGGGGTGCCGCTCGGCATCCTCGCCGCGATGGGACCGGCGTGGCTCGGGCGGGTCCTCATGCGCGGCTCGGACATCCTGCTCGCGTTCCCCGCGCTCCTGCTCGCGATCATGCTCAGCGCCGTCTACGGCGGCAGCACGACGATCGCGATGATCGCCATCGGCATCGCCTCGATCCCGACGTTCGTGCGAGTCACGCGCTCGGGGGCGTTGACCGTCCTGCACGCCGAATTCGTCCTCGCGGCGCGCGCGGCCGGGCGTTCCGGCCTCGCGATCGCGTGGCGGCACGTCCTCCCCAACGTCATCGGGCTCGTCATCGTGCAGGCCTCGGTCGCGTTCGCCATGGCGATCCTCGCGGAGGCCGCGCTCAGCTTCCTCGGCCTCGGCACCCCGCCCCCGACCCCCTCGTGGGGTCGGATGCTGCAGGAGAGTCAGGAACTGCTCTGGTCCGCGCCGCGCCTCGCCGTGTACCCCGGCGTCGCGATCGCCCTCGCGGTGCTCGGCTTCAACCTTCTCGGCGACGGTCTGCGCGACGTCCTCGACCCGCGCCTCGGGGACCGCTCATGAGGACGGCGCACGTGACTCCCGACACGCGGACCGCCGCGTCGGGCCCGGTCGAGGTCCTCCGTGTCGAGGGTCTGGGCGTCACCGCCCGGGGCCGCGACCTCGTCAGCGGGGTCGACCTGCACATCGAACCGGGGGAGCGGGTCGGGCTCATCGGGGAGTCCGGCTCGGGCAAGTCGCTCACGGCCCTGTCGATCATGGGGCTGCTCGGCGAGGGCCTCACGCCCCGCGGCTCGATCCGCGTCGCGGGGGTCGAGCACGACGTCGTCGGGGCGGGCGAGCGGGAGCTGTCGGCCATGCGGGGACGCGACGTGTCGATGGTGTTCCAGGAGCCGATGACGGCCCTCGACCCCACGATGCGGGTCGGGCGACAGATCGCCGAGACGATGCTCATCCCGCGCCAGGTCGGCCGCGGACGGTCGGCTCGCCGGGTCGACCCCACGCACACCGAGGAGTCCGCGAGGAGCGCCGCGCTCGTCCTCATGGACGAACTCGGCATCCCCGACCCCGAGAACGCCTACCGCGCCTACCCGCACCAACTCTCCGGCGGGCAGCGACAACGGATCGTCCTCGCGATCGCGCTCGCCAACGACCCCGGGCTGCTCATCTGCGACGAGCCCACCACCGCCCTCGACGTGACGGTGCAGGCGTTCGTCCTCGACCGCATCGTCCGGGCGACCCGTGATCGCGGTGCGGCCGTGCTCTTCATCAGCCACGACCTGCCGGTCGTCGCCTCGGTGTGCAGCCGCGTGTACGTGATGAACTCCGGACGCCTCGTCGAGTCCGGGCCCACCGAACGCGTCTTCACCCGGCCCACGCATCCCTACACCCGTCGCCTCATCGACGCGTCCACGCTGCCACCCCGAGCCCCGGCCATGTCCCCGTCGGTGACCCCGACCGTCCGGGCGATGTCGGGGACGCCGGCCGTCGAGCCCCCCGCGGCGGGTGCCCCGGCGGCCGGTCCACCCGCGTTCGAGGTCACCCGCCTCACCCGGACCTATCGGCGCGGCGGGTGGTTCGGGGGCGGGCGGCGCATCGAGGCCCTGCGCGGGGTCGATCTGCGAGTCGAGGCGGGCGAACGGGTCGGGATCGTCGGGGAGTCCGGCTCGGGCAAGTCGACGTTGCTGCGGATCATCGCCGGGCTCGACGCACCGACCTCGGGTGCCGTGAGCGTCGACGGACGCCCCACGCGCTCCGCGGCCGACGTGCGGCACGTCCGCGAGCGGCTGCAGCTCGTGTTCCAGGACCCGATGAGCAGCCTCGACCCGAGGATGCGGGTCGCCGACATCGTCGCGGAGCCGCTCGTCGGACTCGGCCGGCCGGGCGGGCGCGAGCGCGTCGATGCGGTCCTCACCTCCGTCGGCCTGCGGCCGGAGATGGGCGAACGGTTCCCGCACCAGTTCAGTGGCGGTGAACGCCAACGCATCTCGATCGCCAGGGCCCTCGCGCCGTCGCCGGGCATCCTGCTCGCCGACGAGCCGGTGAGCGCCCTCAGCGTCTCGGTCCGCGCCCAGGTCCTCGCGCTGCTCTCCGGGCTCGTCGACGACCTCGGCCTCACGCTCGTCATGGTGAGCCACGACCTCTCGGTCATCCGCCACGTCTGCGACCGGGTCCTCGTCATGCGTGACGGCGAGGTCGTCGAGTCCGGCCCGACCGCCACCGTCTACGAGCATCCCGAGCATCCGTACACCCAGCGTCTCGTCGGTGCGATCCCCACGCTGGAGAAGGCGCTCGCCGGCGTCGACGCCACCCGCCTCGCACGGCCCCCGCAGGCGGGGGCTTCCCGTCACCGTCCGCGCCACGCCCACCACGGACCCCAGGGGGGCTCCCGATGACGACCGGCCCCACGAACTCCCTCCTCGACGTCGCCGGGCTGCGGGTCGGGCATGCGAGCGCCTCCGCACCGGGGGCGCTGTCGGGCAGCACCGTGGTGCTCGCCGACCCCGAGCTGCTCGCCTCTGCGGCCGGTGGCGGCATGGTCGCGGGCGTCGACGTCCGCGGCGGAGGCCCCGGCACACGGGAGACCGATCTGCTCGACCCCCGCAACGTCGTCGAGCGCGTCCACGCCGTCTGCCTCACCGGTGGGAGTGCCTTCGGGCTCGGCGCGGCCGACGGGGTGATGGCCGGCCTCCACGCCCGCGGGATCGGCCTGCCCATGGGCGGGCCGGGCGACGTCGTCCCGCTCGTCCCCGCCGCGGTGATCTTCGACCTCGGGCGGGGCGGGACGTTCGCCGCCCACCCCGACGCCACGACCGGGGCCGCGGCCCTCGAGGCGGCGCTCGCCGACGCCCCGGGCGGGAGGGTCGAGATCGGATGCGTCGGCGCAGGGCGGGGGGCCAAGGCCGGCGGGTTCAAGGGCGGCATCGGTACGGCGAGCGCGGTGTGCCCCGACGGGAGCAGCGTCGCGGCCCTCGTCGTGTGCAACTCCCTCGGCGAGGTCGTCGCGCCCGACGGCACGTTCCACGCCGCCGACGTCCTCCTGCGCGAGGACGGTGGACCGGTGCGTGCCCCCTCGGCGACCGACCTCGAGGCCTCGCGGGAGGCGGCGACCCGGGTGCCCCCGCAGCCGGTGGGGATGCCGGGGCTCGCGACGACGATCGGCGTCGTCGCCACCGACGCGACGCTCACCAAGGCCCAGTGCGCCAAGCTCGCCGGAGTCGGGCACGACGGTCTCGGCATCGCGATCCGCCCCGCGCACACGATGCTCGACGGGGACACCCTCTTCGGACTCTCGACGACGCAGCGGCCTGCTCCCGACCTCCTCGCGTTCTACGAGATCCTCACCCGGGCCTCTCTCGTCGTGGCCCGCGCGGTCGTGCGGGCCGTCCTCGCGGCGGAGAGCACGACGACGCCGATGGGCACCTGGCGCTCCTACCGCGAGGCGTTCCCCAGCGCGTTCGAGGACGGCGCGTGAGCGGCGCGCCGGAGCTGCTCAGCCTCGTCGCGCCCGTCGAGGCCGAGATCGAGGTCAAGCGGTCGCGGTTCCTCGCGCGCCTCGAGCCGGTTCTCGACGAGACCTCGGCGCGTGCGGTCGTGGACTCGGCGCGCAAGCGTCATTGGGACGCCCGGCACCACTGCTCGGCGTTCGTCCTCGGTGTCGAGGGGGCGCCCGGGCGCGCGGGGGAGTCCGGGGTGATCCAGCGGAGCTCGGACGACGGTGAGCCGGCCGGTACCGCCGGGGCCCCGATCCTCGAGGTCCTCACCGGACGGGGACTCACCGACGTCGTCGCGGTCGTCACGCGGTGGTTCGGCGGGACGCTGCTCGGCACCGGCGGGCTCATCCGGGCCTACGGCGACGCCGTCCGCGAGGCGTGCGAGGCCGCTCGGCCCGTGCGCTACCGCCTCCTCGACCGGGTCGAGGTCGACGTCCCGGCCGCCGACGTCGGCCGCGTCGAGAACGAGCTCCGGTCCCGCGGGGTGAGCGTCGCGGGCACCGACTACGGCGTGCTCGCCACCCTCCACCTCGACGTCGACCCGACGGCGCTCGCCGAGGTGGGGGCCCTTCTCGCCCAGGTCACGGGCGGTGCGGCCGACCCGCGCCGCGTCGGAGCATCCTGGTCGCGGGTGGGCTGAGGGGAGTCCGAGGTGTGGACCGTTGTCCGTACCTCGGACTCATGGGTATGCTCGCGCCAGGTCAAGAGCGCCAGCGACAAGCCCCGGCTCGCTGGTCGGCAACCCTTCACCTGCGGTGGGGTGCCCCGGGTGACGACCTGGCCGACCGCACCCGTGTGTCGGCAAGCGCGGGAGTCCGCGCACCTTCGTGCATTCGTGCCATCGCGCACCCCATGCCCATCGAGGAGCAGCGACATGAGCAACTGGGCCTTCGAGACCCGACAGATCCACGCCGGCCAGACCCCCGACCCCACGACGGGTGCCCGGGCGCTGCCGATCTACCAGACGACGAGCTACGTCTTCGGCGACGCCCAGGTCGCGGCCGACCGGTTCGCCCTCAGCGACCTCGGCCCCATCTACACCCGGCTCGGCAACCCGACGACCGAGGTCGTCGAGAACCGCATCGCCGACCTCGAGGGCGGTGTCGGGGCGCTGTTGTTCGCCTCGGGGATGGCGGCGACGACCGCGGCGATCCTCAACATCGCGCAGGCGGGTGATCACGTCGTCGCCGGTGCCGCCCTCTACGGCGGCACCTACAACCTGCTCAAGTACACGCTGCGTCGTCTCGGCATCGAGACGACGTTCGTCCAGGACCAGGGAAACCTCGACGCCTGGCGGGCGGCAATCCGCCCCGAGACCCGCCTCGTCTACGGCGAGACGATCTCCAACCCCGACCAGCAGGTGCTCGACATCGCCGGGATCGCGTCGGTCGCCCACGACGCCGGGGTGCCTCTCATCGTCGACAACACCGTCGCCACCCCCTACCTCATCCGGCCGATCGAGCACGGCGCCGACGTCGTCGTGCACTCGGCGACGAAGTACCTCGGCGGCCACGGCACGAGCATCGTCGGCGCCCTCGTCGACGCGGGGGCGTTCGACTATGGCGCCGAGCCGGGCAAGTTCCCGCAGTTCACCGAGCCGAGCGAGAGCTACCACGGCCTCGTGTACGCCCGTGACCTCGGCAAGGACTCCGCGTTCGGGGCCAACCTCAGCTTCATCCTCAAGGCCCGGGTCGACCTGCTCCGCGACACGGGAGCGGCCGTGGCCCCGTTCAACGCGTTCCTGCTCGCCCAGGGGCTCGAGACCCTCAGCCTGCGCATGGAGCGCCATGTCGAGAACGCCCGTGCGGTCGCGGCCTTCCTCGAGACCCACCCGCAGGTCGAGTCGGTGAACTACGCCTCCCTGCCGGGCAACCGCGACCACGAGCGGGCGGAGACGTACTGCCCCCGCGGTTCGGGCGCGGTGTTCAGCTTCGAGATCGCGGGCGGCATCGACGCGGGCCGCCGGTTCGTCGAGGCCCTCGAGCTGCACAGCCACGTCGCGAACATCGGCGACGTGCGCTCGCTCGTCATCCACCCGGCCTCGACGACCCACAGCCAGGGCAGCGACGAGGACCGCCTCGGCGCCGGCGTCACCTCCGGCCTCATCCGCCTCGCCGTCGGCATCGAGCACGTCGACGACATCCTCGCCGACCTCGAGAAGGGCTTCGCCGCCGCCGCGGGGTGAGCGGCCGTCGCGATCGCCCGACCTCGCCGGACCACGCGGGCCCGACTCCGCCCGGTCCGGCTGGACGGCGCGGCCGGCTCAACCCACCCGGCGCCCGCCGACCCACCCGGTCGGCGGGCGCTGCGCGCCTCCCCGCCTCGCCCAGTCGCCGATGACGCGATTGCTGACGTCATCGATCCGGGGGGTGGGTGGGGTCGTCGACCCAGGCGCCGGGGCCGGGGGAGTCGGCGAAGACGAGCCAGGTGCGGGTGGAGCGGACCCCGGGGATCGACTGGAGCTCGGTGAGCACGACGACGCGCAGAGTCTCGTTGTCCGGCGCGCGGACGAGGACGAGGACGTCGAACTCGGCCGCGACGAGGGAGACGTGCTCGACGTATCGCACCGCGGCGACGCGGCTGCTGATCTCCCGCCACGCGTCCTGCTCGACCGACAGGGCGACGTAGGCGCTCGTCGCGAGTCCGGCCCGCACCGGGTCCACCCGCGCCGAGAAGCCCGTGATGACCCCGGACTCGACGAGACGGTCCAGGCGGGAGTAGGCGCTCGCCCGGCTGATGTGCACGCGTTCGGCGAGGGCGCGGATCGAGAGCCGTCCGTCGCCCACGAGTTCGGTGACCATCCGTCGGTCGACCACATCGAGCGTGGGCCCCGAATCGGATGAACGGTCCATCGATGACCCTCCTCGTCGCAATTCGTCCGGTCTTCGCCGGTCCTCTTGAGCCGAGCGTACGTCGGGCACGACGATCGGGCGAACGAGTCCTCCCTGCAGGCACGCCCGACCTCGCCCCGCAGCGGCGGACGCTCGCACCGTCGCCGACGACGTCGTCGGCTCGACCCGCAGGAGGTCGCATGGCTCCCACCCGCAAGGCCGCGAACGCGCGTGCGTCCAAGGCCGCCGAGCAGGCCGCACCCGACGGGGTGGAGGCGCCGTTCCAGAAGGGCCTCATCCCCGCGCCGACCCCCGTGTCCTTCCTCGACGCGCACGGTGAGCGGGTCACCCCGGTCACCGACGACTACGTCGCCCCGGACGACGACGACGTCCTCGAGTGCTACCGGCGGATGGTGATCGGTCGGCGGTTCGACGCTCAGGCGACGGCGCTCACCAAGCAGGGCCGTCTCGCGGTCTACCCGAGTTCCCGTGGGCAGGAGGCCTGTCAGGTCGGCTCCGTCCTGCGGATCCGCGAGGACGACTGGTTCTTCCCCACCTACCGGGACTCCGTCGCGCTCGTCTCCCGGGGCATCGATCCCGTCGAGGTGCTCACCCTCCTGCGCGGGGACGCCCACTGCGGCTACGACCCCGCCGCCACCCACACGGCAGCGCAATGCACGCCGCTCGCGACGCAGCTGCTCCACGCCGCCGGCGTCGCCTACGGTGAGCGGCGTCAGGGTCGCGACCGCGTCGCGCTCGCGTTCATCGGCGACGGGGCGACGAGCGAGGGCGACTTCCACGAGGCGCTCAACTTCGCGGCCGTGTTCAAGGCGCCGGTGGTGTTCGTCGTCCAGAACAACGGGTGGGCGATCTCCGTGCCCCTCGAGAAGCAGACCGCAGCCCCCAGCCTCGCCTACAAGGGCATCGGCTACGGCGTCGTGTGCGAGCAGGTCGACGGCAACGACGCCCTCGCCGTGCTCGCCGTCGTCGGCAAGGCCGTCGACTGGGCGCGTTCGGGCAAGGGGCCGGTGCTCATCGAGTTGCACACCTACCGCGTGGAGGCCCACACCAACGCCGACGACCAGACCCGCTACCGCACCTCCGACGAGGTCGAATCCTGGAAGCAGAAGGACCCCGTCGAGCGTCTCGCCACCTATCTGCGCTCGGTCGGCAGGCTCGACGACGACCTCGACGCGCAGTACGCGCAGGAGGCCGAGGACTTCGCCGCCGACCTCCGCGACCGGATGAACGAGGACGCCCAGCCACAGGTGACCTCGATGTTCGCGCACGTCTACGACGGCCCCACCGCTCAGCTCGTCGAGCAGCGGGACATGGTGCTCGAGGAGATCGAGGCCGAGCGCGAGACCCTCCCCGCCTCCGGAAAGGACGCCTGACATGGCTGCGACGACGTTCGCCTCCGCCCTCAACCAGGCCATGCGCGACGCCCTCGCCGAGGACGAGCGCGTCCTCGTGTTCGGTGAGGACGTCGGCGTCGCCGGTGGGGTGTTCCGCATCACCGACGGCCTCGCCCGCGACTTCGGCGACGACCGCTGCTTCGACACCCCCCTCGCCGAGTCCGGCATCGTCGGGTTCGCGATCGGTCTGTGCATGGCGGGTCTGCGCCCGGTCGTCGAGATGCAGTTCGACGCCTTCGCCTACCCGGCGTTCGAGCAGATCACGAGTCACGTCGCGAAGATGCGCAACCGCACGCGCGGCGCGTTGCCGATGCCGATGGTGATCCGCGTGCCGTACGCCGGCGGGATCGGCGGAGTCGAGCACCACTGCGACTCCTCGGAGGCGTACTACGCCCACACCCCCGGCCTGCGGGTCTACACCCCGGCCACCGTCGAGGACGCGTACGTCATGCTCCGGGCCGCGATCGAGGACCCGGACCCCGTGGTGTTCATGGAGCCCAAGCGGCTCTACTGGAGCAAGGCCGACGTCGACCTCGAGGCCCTCGCCGCCGGCGGGGGGACGCCGATCGGACGAGCCGTCGTCCGCCGCGAGGGCACCGACGTCACCCTCGCCGCGTACGGCCCGAGCGTCCCCGTCGCGATGGAGGCCGCCGCGGCGGCGCAGGAGGAGGGGTGGAGCTGCGAGGTCGTCGACCTCCGCACCATCAACCCCTACGACGACGACACGCTCGTCGAGTCGGTCCGCCGGACCGGTCGCTGCGTCGTCGTCCAGGAGGCCCAGGGCTTCGCGGGTGTCGGGGCCGAGATCGCCGCGCGGGTGCAGGAGCGGGCGTTCCACAGCCTCGCGGCACCGGTGCTGCGGGTGTCGGGACTCGACATCCCCTATCCGCCACCGAAGCTCGAACACCACCACCTGCCGGGTGTCGACCGGGTCCTCGACGCGGTCGCCCGCCTCCAGTGGGACGACGAACCGGACGACCGCCACCTGCGGGTCGGTGCCGGGGCCGGTGGCGGGATGAGCGAGGTCGGACGATGAGCGTGCGCACCTTCGACCTTCCCGACCTCGGCGAGGGCCTCACCGAGGGTGAGGTCATCAGCTGGGACGTCGCCGTCGGCGACACGGTCGCGGTCGACCAGATCATCGCCGTCGTCGAGACGGCCAAGGCCCAGGTCGACCTGCCGTGTCCGTTCGCGGGGACGGTCACCACCCTGCATGCGCAGGCCGGTGAGGTGGTCGACGTCGGCAAGCCGCTCATCAGCGTCGAGGTCGCGGGCACGAGTTCGGCCGACACCGCCCTCGTCGAGGACGCCACCGAGCGCAGCACCGCGACGCAGGAGCGGATGGACGAGGAGCGGGCCGGGTCCGGCAACGTCCTCATCGGATACGGCACCTCCGAGGCCAAGCGCGGTCGGCGCCGCCGCGTGGGGCGCCGCCCGTCCTCGAGCGCCCCGGCCGGAGCCCCCGCGGCCGAGATGGCGCTCACCCTCTCCGAGGACGACGCGACCCCCGAGCCGTCGGCGCCGTCGCCCGTCTCCACCGAGGGCACCTCCGCTGCGGACGCGTCGACGCGCGGAGGTCGGGACGAGCCGGGGTCCAGGCCGGGGGAGGCCGTACGCGTGATCTCCCCGCTCGTGCGTCGTCTCGCCCGGGAGTACGGCCTCGACCTGTTCTCCGTCACGCCCACCGCGCCGGGCGGCATCATCACCCGCCGGGACGTCGAGGCCGCCCGCGCCGCACGTGACGACTCCGGCGCGGGGTCCTCGGGTGAGTCGCGACGGGCCGCCGAATCGGTGACCTCCGTCGCGTCCGACGCTACCGGGCCGAGCGCCGGTGGGACGACGCCCACGACGGCGACGACGGGTCTGCGCGACGAGCGGGTGCCGCTCACGGGCATCCGGCGCACGATCGCGGACCGGCTCAGCCGTTCCCGGTCGGAGATCCCCGACGCGACGACGTGGGTCGACGTCGATGCCACGGGGTTGCGCTCGCTCAAGGACGACCTCGCGGCCACTGTGCCTGACGCACGGATCGGGTATCTCGCCCTGCTCGCCCGCATCGTCGTCGCGGGCCTCGCGCGGTTCCCCGAGCTCAACGCCTCCGTCGACACCGAGGCCGGAGAGATCGTCCGCAAGGGTGTCGTCAACCTGTCGCTCGCGGCCCAGGGGCCGCGTGGACTCGTCGTCCCCGTCGTCCACGGCGCGAGTGCGATGTCGACCGAGCAGTTGTCGGCCGCGATCCGGGACGTCACCGGCCGCGCCCGCGCCGGGACCCTCTCACCTGCGGAGATGACCGGCGGTACGTTCACGCTCAACAACTACGGCGTGTACGGGGTCGACGGGTCGACGCCGATCATCAACCACCCCGAGGCCGGCATGCTCGGCGTGGGCCGCATCGTCGACAAGCCGTGGGTGGTCGACGGCGCGCTGGCCGTCCGCCCGGTCACGCAGTTGTCGCTGAGCTTCGACCACCGGGTGTGCGACGGGGGCGTGGCCGGCGGGTTCCTCCGGTACGTCGCCGACTGCGTCGAACGCCCCGGCGCCCTGCTCGCCGGGCTCTGACCGACGGGCTCGCGCAGCCGTCCTCGACGGCAGCGGTCGACGACGGCACACGCCACGGACAGCAGACATGGCGGGCCCCTCCTGTGGGACCCGCCATGTCTGTGGTGAGCGACGCGCGGCGAGCGCAGTGAGTGCGGTGCGCGCGGCGAGCGATCGTCAGTCGACGCTGATCTCGGACATCGTGTCCCAGCCGGTGGCGGGGATCCGGCCGTTGACGATCGCCGGGGTCGCGGCGAGGTACTGCGGGAACTCCTCCTGCATGGCCTTGAAGTGGGCGGAGTTCACGTGCGGCTCGGCGCCGTCGTCCTCGAACGCCTCGAGCAGGACGTAGGTGTTCGGCTCCTCGACGCTGCGGGACCACTCGAACCAGAGGTTCTTCTCCTCCGCGAGGGTGGCCTCGGTGAACTCCCGCGCGATCTCGGGCCACCGGTCGGCGTACTCGGGCTTCACGGGGAACTTGACGTTGATGAGGATCATGCGGGGCCCTCCATCTCTCGGGGTCGGGTCGCGGACGTGCGATCGACCCCACCCTCTCACCACCGCGACGCCGAGCCCACGACACCTCGGGTGCTGCGGGGCAGGGCGGTGGGGTGTCAGGTGGTGGGGGTGATGGCGGTGTCGGTCTCGGTCGTCCGGCTGCGGCGGGTGAGGGTGTCGACGACCGCGGCGATCGCGCCGTCACCCGTGACGTTGGTCGCGGTGCCGAAGGAGTCGATCGCGATGTAGGTGGCGATCATGAGGCCGACCTGGGGTTCGGTGAAGCCGAGCATGGTCGACAGCAGTCCCGTGGCGGTCATGATCGCGCCGCCGGGGACACCGGGGGCGGCCACCATCATGATGCCGAGCATGAGGATGAAGCCGACGATCGTCGGGATGTCGATGGGCTTGCCGTAGAGGAACATCACCGCGAGGGAGAAGCAGGTGATCTTCAGGGTCGATCCGGCGAGGTGGATCGTCGCGCAGAGCGGGATGACGAAGGAGGCCACCGGCCCGCTCACGCCCATCGTCATGGCCTGGCGGTGGGTCACCGGAATGGTGGCCGCGGACGATGAGGTGCCGAGCGCGGTGACGTAGGCCGGCAGCATGGCCTTGAGCATCGACAGGGGGTTCTTCTTGAAGAACGCACCGGCGATCGAATACTGGATGAGCAGCAGCACCACGGTGAGGATGAACACCATGACGATGACGCCGAGGAATGTCGTGACGACGTTCCACACCTGGCCAGCGGCGGTCATGTTGAGGAACACGCCGAAGATGTAGAGCGGCAGCAGGGGGATGAGGATTCCCGCGATGACCTTGTTGACGATGTCGCGGAACTCGACGAAGCCGCGTCGGATGACGTCCCCGTCGACGAGGGTGAGGCCGACCCCGACGACGAACGCGAGGATGAGGGCGGTCATCACCCCCATGAGCGGCGGCATCTCGACCGTGAAGAACGGAGCGAGCAGGGCGTCCTCGGGGTTCGTCACCGATTGCGCCGACTTGCCCGTCAGCAGTGAGGGGAACACCGCCATGCTCGTGGCGAAGCCGAGGAATCCGGCGAACAGCGTCGAGCCGTAGGCGATGGCCGCGGTGACGGCGAGCCATTTGCCCGCGCCCTTGCCCAGTTCGGCGATCGCGGGGGTGATGAGTCCGACGATGATGAGCGGGATGATGAACGAGAGGAAGTTGCCGAACAGGCCGTTGAACGTGACGAACGCTCTGGTGAGCCACTCGGGGAAGAACAGTCCGCAGACGATGCCGAGGACGATGGCGATGAGGATCTTGGGGAGCAGCCCGATCGAGCGGCGTCGCGAGGTCATGGGCCCAGCGTAGGAACGAAGTTCGACGCCGGGGGGCGGTTCGCCGGGAACCCGGCCGCGTGTCTCGTTCCGCACGACACGACGGCGTGCGGTGTCGTCCCCCGCGAGGCCCCCCGGGCCGCGGCCGGGGAAACCGGCTGGACGTCGCCCGTATCCTGAAGGGCGTGTCCGAGACGCCCCCATCCGAGCCGCCGCGGCCCGCCGACCCCCGGCCGCAGGGGCCCGCGGGTCCCTCCCGCGGACGTCGCCGACAGGGGGGCCCTCAGGCGGAGGGCCGTCCGCGAACCCGGCAGGGGGCACGTGGCGGCGGACGCCGGGGTGATCGCCCGGCCCTCACCCCGGAGCAGAAGGCGGAGCGGCGCGCGGCGTGGGAGCGGCGGGTGGCCGCCCGTCGTGAGGCGGCGCAAGCCCTCGACATCACCTACCCGGACCTGCCGGTCTCGGCCGTCCGCGACGAGATCGCCGCCGCGATCCGCGATCACCAGGTCGTCGTCATCGCCGGTGAGACGGGCTCGGGCAAGACGACGCAGATCCCGAAGATCTGTCTGGAGCTGGGGCGCGGGATCACCGGTCAGATCGGCCACACCCAGCCGCGGCGCATCGCGGCCCGGTCGGTCGCCGAGCGACTGGCCCACGAGCTCGGCGTCGACCTCGGCGCGCAGGTCGGGTATCAGGTGCGGTTCACCGACGAGTCCAGCCGCGACACCCTCGTCAAGGTGATGACCGACGGCATCCTGCTCAACGAACTCCAGCGCGACCGTGACCTGCGGCGATACGACACGATCATCATCGACGAGGCCCACGAGCGCAGCCTCAACATCGACTTCGTCCTCGGCTACCTCAAGCAGCTCCTCCCGCGGCGACCCGACCTCAAGGTCATCGTCACCTCCGCGACCATCGATCCCGAGCGCTTCGCCGCCCATTTCGCCGACCGCGACGGCACCCCCGCCCCGATCATCGAGGTCTCCGGGCGCACCTACCCCGTCGAGATCCGCCACCGTCCACTCGTCCGCGTCGAACCGAGCCGCACCCCGGGCAAGCCCGACGTCGAGGTCGAGATCGACCAGATCACGGGCATCTGCGAGGCCGTCGAGGAGCTGTGGACCGAGGGCGGCGCCGCCGAGCGCGCCCGCGACGGCGGCGGGGAGGACATCCTCGTGTTCCTCTCGGGCGAACGGGAGATCCGCGACGCCGCCGACGCGCTCGCGGGGATGGACCTGCCGGGGACGCAGATCCTCCCGCTCTTCGGGCGCCTCTCCGCCGAGGAACAGCACCGGGTGTTCTCCCGCGGTGGGGGGCGGCGGGTCGTCCTCGCGACGAACGTCGCCGAGACCTCTCTCACCGTGCCGGGGATCCGGTACGTCGTCGACGCGGGCACGGCGCGCATCAGCCGCTACAGCCAGCGCACGAAGGTGCAACGCCTCCCCATCGAACCGATCAGCCGGGCGAGCGCCAATCAGCGTTCGGGGCGCTGCGGGCGCGTCTCCGACGGCATCGCGATCCGCTTGTACTCGGAGGAGGACGAGGCCTCGCGGCCGGAATTCACCGACCCCGAGATCCTGCGCACCAACCTCGCGAGCGTCATCCTCCAGATGACCGCGCTCGGGCTCGGCGACATCGCGAAGTTCCCGTTCGTGCAGGCCCCGGACTCGCGGATGGTCACCGACGGCCTCCGGTTGCTGCACGAGCTCGGCGCGATCGACCCCGAGCAGGAGGACCCGCGTCGTCGACTCACCGACGTCGGGCGCCGCATCGCCCGGATCCCCGTCGACCCCCGGCTCGCCCGGATGATGCTCGCCGCCGCCGACGCCGGATGCCTGCGCGAGGTGACGATCATCGCCGCGGCGCTGTCGATCCAGGACGTCCGGGAGCGTCCGCTGGAGAAGCAGGCCCAGGCCGACCAGCAGCACGCCCGGTTCAAGGACGAGACGTCGGACTTCACGACCCTGCTCAACCTGTGGAAGTACCTGCGCAAGCAGCAGAAGGCGCTCTCGAGCAGCGCGTTCCGGCGGATGTGCAAGGCCGAGTACCTCCACTACCTCCGCATCCGGGAGTGGCAGGACCTCGTCGGCCAGCTCACGACGACGATGCGGGAGCTCGACCTCACCCCGAACTCCCGTCCCGCGACCCCCGAGGCGATCCACACCGCCCTGCTCACCGGGCTCCTCTCGCAGGTCGGCCTGTACGACCGTGAGCGGCGCGACTACCTCGGCGCCCGGGGTGCGCGGTTCGCGATCCAGCCCGGATCGGTCCTGCGGCGCAGCTCCCCGGACTGGGTGATGAGCGCCGAACTCGTCGAGACGACCCGGCTGTGGGCGCGGACGAACGCCGCGGCCGATCCCAGGACGATCGAGGAGGTCGGGGCGCACCTGCTCAGACGCTCCTACAGCGAGCCCCACTGGAGCCGGAAGCGCGCCGGGGCCGTCGCGAACGAGCGCGTGACGCTCTACGGCATCCCGCTCGTCACCGAACGGCCGGTGGGCTACGGTGCGATCGACCCGGAGGTCTCGCGGGATCTGTTCATCCGCCACGCGCTCGTCGAGGGGGACTGGGACACCCCGCACCGGTTCTTCCACGACAACCGCCGACTCCTCGACCGGCTGGCCGAGCTCGAGTCCCGGGCGCGGCGGCGTGACATCCTCGTCGACGAGGACACCCTCGTCGAGTTCTACGACCAGCGCGTGCCCGCCACCGTCGTCTCCGGGGCCCACTTCGACGCGTGGTGGAAGAAGGAACGGCGCCGCCGCCCCGAGTTGCTCACGTTCACCGAGGACTTCCTCGTCTCCGACGACGCGGACGTCGTCGACGCCCGGGACTACCCGCACGAATGGGTCCAGGGCGACCTGCGCCTGCGACTCACCTACCAGTTCGAGCCGGGCGCGGACGCCGACGGCGTCACCGTCCACATACCCGTCGAACAGCTCAACCAGGTGAGCGAGGAGGGCTTCGACTGGCAGGTGCCCGGCCTGCGGCCCGAACTGGCGACGGCGCTGCTCAAGAGCCTGCCCAAGGCGACCCGCAAGCTCTTCGTCCCGACGCCCGACCACGCCCGTGCCGCGCTCGCCGAGGCGGACGAGGCCGAACTCGCCGCCGGCGTCCCCCTCACCGACGAACTCGCCCGGGCCCTCTACATCCGGACGGGTCACCGCGTCGCGCCGGGGGAGTGGGACGTGACCCGCGTGCCCGACCACCTGCGGATGACGTTCCGCGTCGAGGACCCCCGCGGCCGGCGTCTCGCCGAGGGCAAGGACCTCCCCGCGCTGCAGGAGCGCCTCGCGCCACAGGTGCGCTCGACGATGGCGAAGGCGGCGAGCGACGTCGAACGCCGCGGCCTGGTGACCTTCGACCTCACCGAACTGCCGGAGGTCTTCGAACGGCGCGTGGGCAAGCGCGACGTGCAGGGCTACCCCGCCCTCGTCGACCAGGGCGATTCGGTCGACGTGCAGGTCCTCACCGGTCGCGCGGAACAGGTCGCCGCGACCCGCCTGGGGCTGCGACGCCTCATCCTGCTCAACACGAGCGTCCCGTGGAAGCGGATCCTCGGGCTGCTCACCAACGCCCAACGGCTGGCCCTCGGGCACAACCCCCACGGGTCCCTGCAGGGGCTCCTCGACGACATCCTCGCCGCCGCGGTCGACGCCATCGCGGCCCGGAGTCTGGCGGCCTCCGGCAGCGACCTCATCCGCACCCCGGCCCAGTTCGACGAGGCCCTCGCGGCCGTCAAGCGGGAGATCGTGCCCACCGTCATCGAGATCGTCGAATGGGTGCACCCCGTGCTGGACCGGGCGCGCTCGGTGCGTCTCGCCCTCGACGCGATGCACCCCTCGACGCCGGAGATGACCGCGATGAAGGCCGACCTCACCGCGCAGCTCGAGGATCTCGTGCACGCCGGTTTCGTCGCCGAGACCGGCCATGCGCACCTTCGCCACCTGCCCCGCTACCTGCAGGGGATGCTCCTCCGCCTCGAGAAGGCCCCGGCAGAGGGATGGCGCGACGCCCAGCGCCTCGAGATCGTGCGCACCGTCGAGGCCGAGCGGGTGAAGCTCGTCGAGGCGTTGCCGCCGCTCGAGCGTCGCGCCGACGACGTCCTCGCTCTGCGGTGGATGATCCAGGAGCTGCGCGTCAGTCTGTTCGCCCAATCGCTCGGCACCGCGCACCCCGTCTCGGAGAAGCGGATCTACAAGGCGATGGACGCCGTCGAGGACGCCCACGCGGCGTAGCGCCGACGCGTGTCTCGTCGCGGCCGGAGGGCCGTCGTCCGAGGGATGGTCGAGGTGCGGGTGGGCTGCGGCCGGCGCGGGGCGGACGGTGGTCGGGCACAACCGGGTGCCGACCCTCGGGAATCGTGGGGCCTCTCCGTGCGTTCTGCCTGGTGATCGATGACGGAAGGAGATCCGGTGCAGACCCCCTCGACGCTCTACCGGCTCGAAACGGACACCGGCGTGGCCGACCTGCGGGCGGGCACGCTGGTCGTCGCCCTACGAGGATTCCTCGACGCCGGACACGCACAGCGTCTCCTCGTGGAGCACCTGTTGCGCACCCTGGAGCACACGGTCGTCGCGACGTTCGACGTCGACCAGCTGCTCGACTACCGGGCGCGGCGCCCGGTCATGACGTTCTCGCGCGATCGCTACACCGCCTACAGCGACCCGTGCCTCGCGCTGTACCGCATCGTCGACGATGCGGGCACGCCGTTCTTCCTGCTGTGGGGCCCGGAGCCGGACTACCAGTGGGAGCGGATGAGCGCCGCGGTCGTCGACCTCGTCGAACGGCTGTCGGTGCAGCTCGTCGTGTCGATCCACGGCATCCCGATGGCGGTGCCGCACACGCGACCGGTCACCTCGACACTGCACGGCACCACCGACGAGGTCCGCGCGGGTGCACAGCCCGTGTTCGGCACGGTCGAGATCCCGGGCTCGCTCGCGGCGCTGCTCGAGCTCCGACTCGGCGAGCAGGGCCACGCGGCGACCGGATTCGCCGTCCACGTGCCGCACTACCTGGCCCAGTCCGACTTCCCGGCCGGCGCCGCCCACGCCCTCGAACGGTTGGCGGACGCCGCGGGACTCTCGCTGCCGCCCGCAGCCCTCGAGCTCGCCGCCGCCGACAGCGCCCACGCCATCGCCTCCGAGGTCGCCGAGTCGGCCGAGGCCGCCGAGATCGTGCGGGCGCTGGAGGAGCAGTACGACGCCCGCCTGGCCCGCCTCGCCGCCGGTGACGATCACGTGAACGACGAGGACGGCGGCGACGAGCCCGACATCACCGACGGGCCCCTGCCCACCGGTGACCAGCTCGGCGCCGAGCTCGAGGCGTTCCTCGAGGAGATCAGGCGCGGGCGCCACTGAGCGACGCCGCCTGAGCCGCTCGGTGCGGATGTGCATCGCCGCGGTGTCGGCCATGATGGGCAGGACCCGCGGAGGCGGGAGCGCACGACACGTCGACGGAGCACCCGAGGCTCGGCGTCGGCGGCACGGCAGGATCACGACGAACGGCCCGTCCACCCACGAGGCCCAGGAGGACACACATGGGGATCTTCGACAAGGAGAAGCAGGCACCGGCGCCGGTCGCCACCGAGGACATGGGCGCGATCGCCACGCAGGCGTCCAAGCTCGTCGAGCGGATCCTCGAGGTCGGCATCGACGGCAAGGGGTCGTTCGACTCCGCGCAGAAGGTCGCCGACGACGCCCGTCGTCGGCGCAGCGACCCCGAGCGCGTCGTCGACGACATCATCGGCGCCCACCTGCGTCTCGCGGCCGGCAACGGCTTCGTCACGGGGCTCGGTGGGTTCGTCACCCTGCCCATCGCGTTGCCCGCGAACGTGGCCGGGTTCTACATCGTCGCCACCCGCATGGCAGGCGCGATCGCGGCGGTGCGCGGCTACGACATCGCCGACCCGTCCGTGCGCTCGGCGATCCTCCTCTCACTCATCGGCGCCGATTCCGACGACCTCCTCCAGAAGGTCGGCTACCAGACCGGTGGGCGCCTCGCCAACCTCGCCACGGAGCGGCTGCCCGGGGCGCTGCTGATGGCGATCAACAAGGGCGTCGGGTTCCGCATCGTCACCCGCATGGGCCGCTCGACCCTCAGCAAGATGGGCCGACTCGTGCCCGTCGCGGGCGGGGCGATCGGCGCGGGTCTGGACTCCTACCTCCTCAAGAAGATCGCGGACGGCGTGCGGGACCAGTTCCCCTTCAAGGCGACGCTCACGTCGCTGCCCAAGGACGGCTGAGAGCTCTTCATGTGAACGTCGGTGGCGCACGGCCCGGGGTACGGCCCCGGGCCGTGCGTCGTCCACACCCCCGTGGCGGTCCGCCGCGCCGTCCCCAGGGGCGCTCGGGGCGTCCGCGGGCGTCGACCTCGAGGGCGCACCGTCGAGGGCATGACGCCCCTGCTGTCCCTCCCCGATCTCCTCGTCTTCCTGCCCTACCACCTGGGGTTCGCCCTGCGCGACGCGCTCGTCGTGCTCGCCCTCGACGGCCGCCGGCTCGCGCTCGTCGAACGCGTCGACCTCCCCGAGGCCGGTCCGCTGCCGACCGAGGTCGTCGACCGCATGGTCGGGGGGTTGCGTCGCCTGCGTTCCGATCCCGACGTGGTGCTGGTCGTCGCCTTCGTCGGAGACCGTCCACCCTTCCCCGCCCAGGACCAGCTCATGGAGGCGGTCGGCAGGGACAACCCGTGCGTCCGGCGCGTGCTCGTCGCGAACGACGCCTGGTACGACGGGGCGGCGGGGGAGTGGCGACCCCTTCCTCTCCCGGCCGACGTGGCACTCGTCGCCGAGTACGTCGGGCGCGGCATCGCGCCGCTGCCGTCCCGCTCCTCGCTCGAGGACCTGCTCGACCCGGCCCCGTCGCCCGAGGTCGATGCCGCGGTCGCCGAGCTGCGGGGAGGCCGCGTCGACCTCGACTGCGGGTGGCGGGCCTGGGAGCGACTCGTGCACGAGGCGGCCGACCCCGGGCCCCCCGGCCCGCAGCGATGGCCTACGGGCGACGGCCGCTCGGCGGACTCCCGCGACGACGGGGGCCGGAGGGGGCCCGAGGACTCCGTGCGGGACGTCGCGACCGTGCTCGCGCTCCTCGCCGACGTCCCCCTCCGCGACGCCTTCCTCGGTCGGCTCGTGCCGCTCGGGCGGGGAGCGGGGGAGAACCCCACCGTCCACCACGTCCGGGCGCCCCTCGACACCCTCGACGCCGAGTCCCCCGGCGACGTGCCCCGCGAGCCCACCGACGCCCTGGACGCCCTTGCGAGTCGGGTCGCCACCCGCGCCGTGCTGCTGCGCCTGGCCCGGCAGGCACCGGGTTCCCTGCGGGCGACCGCGTTGGCCGTGCTCGCCGCCTGGGCCTGGCACGCCGGCGACGGGGCCTTGGCCGACGTCGCGTCGTCCGCCGCGCTCGACAGGGAACCCGAGCACTCGCTCGCCGAGATCGTCGCCTGTCTCGTGGGCCTGGACGTCCCTCCGCCGGGGGTCTGAGGACTCCCGGGGGGTCGGCGAGCCGTGTTCGTGGGAAGTGGTGCCGGTCACTCTCGCGTGGGCTACCGTGGCCTTCGATCGAGACGCGCCCCGGTGTCCGAGGTGCCAGATCAAGACGCACCCGAGTCCACCAGGAGGCTGCAGTGTCCGTCGTCGTGGGGTACATCCCGACCCGTGAGGGGACCGCCGCCCTCCGCCAGGCGGCGGACGAGGCGAGGCTACGAGGGTGCGACCTCGTCCTCGTCGACTCGAGCCGCACGGGACGCGACCCCGAGGCCGAGGCGGCCCGTCACCTCGCAGACACCCTCGAAGCCGTCCGGGGTGAGCTCGAGGAGTCGGGGGTGCAGCTCGTCGAGCGTCACCTCGCGCGCGGCAACGAACCCGCCGAGGACCTCATCGACGTGGCCGACGAGGTCGGCGCGGCCTGCATCGTCATCGGGCTACGGCGTCGGTCCCCGATCGGCAAGCTCGTCCTCGGATCCAACGCCCAGCGCATCCTTCTCGACGCCCGATGCCCCGTCATCGCCGTCAAGGCCTCCTGACGCGTCTCGACTCGGAATGGCCCGCCCCGCACCTGCGTTGACGTGCGTGGCGCCCAGACGCAGGGCGCGCCGGCGGGGGTGTCCGGAACGGTCGGTCGTGCAGGAGAGGCCGGCGTGGAATTATAATGGTGCTCCGACGACGGCCGCCGGGATGATGCTCATCCCGCTGTGACGCCCGTGACCGTGCCCCGCTCATCGGGGCGATCCCTTCGACGAAGCGCATCGACGGCTTCGTCTGTCCCGTCAGAAAGGTGTCAGGGTACCCGTGGCGAATGCCCCCCAGTCGGCCGCAACACCGGCCAAACTCCCTGCCGAGTTCACGCACCCCGCTCTCGAGAATCTCCTCAAGGTCGGGATGACGCGCGGATCGGTCGACAGCGGCGATCTCAAGACCGCCCTCGAGACCGCGGAACTCACCCCCGCCCGACAGAAGGCGGTCATCCGCGCCCTCGAGCAGAGCGGCGTTCAGATCACTCTCGACACCGAGCACGCCGCACAGGCGGTGGGCACCACCCGCAAGCGGGCCCCGCGCAAGACCGCGGCCAAGTCGACGTCCCGGTCGACCGCCAAGACCGCGGCGAAGACGTCCACGGCGAAGACGACGGCGGCCAAGGCGGGCACCGCCAAGACCGCGGCCGCCAAGAGCGCCGCGGCCACCAAGACCACCGCGGCGGGCGAGGCGGCGACGGACACGGCCGGGGCGCCGACCGAGACCACGGACACGGCCGGGGCGCCGACCGAGACCGCGGCGAAGACGACCGCCCGTAAGACGACGGCTCGTAAGAGCACGCCCAGGAAGACCGCGGCCAAGTCCGCCGCCAAGACCGCGGCCGCCAAGAAGACCGCGGCCGCTGGTGCCAAGGACGGGGTCGAGGACGCCGTGTCCACCACCGAGGACGTCGAGCTCGATGACCTCGCCGTGGAACCCGGCGCCGAGGACCTCGCCGCCGAGGTCGCCGAGGTCGAGGACGTCGTCGCGGACGGGGATGTCGCCGAGGACGGCGACGACGCGGTCGAGGACGGCACCGACGACAAGTCCGCGCGCAAGGGTCGCCGCACGCGCAAGGCCAAGAAGACCGCCGAGACACCGGCCGAGGGCACCGAGGAGTCCGGCTTCGTCCTCCGTGAGGACGACGAGGACGACGCCCCGGCGCAGCAGGTCGTCACGGCCGGTGCCACCGCCGACCCGGTCAAGGACTACCTCAAGCAGATCGGCAAGGTCGCCCTCCTCAATGCCGAGCAGGAGGTCGAGCTCGCCAAGCGGATCGAGGCCGGCCTGTTCGCCGAGGAGCGCCTCAACTCGGGGGAGACCTTCGACGCGCAGATGAAGCGCGACCTGTGGTGGATCGCCCAGGACGGCAAGAACGCCAAGAACCACCTCCTCGAGGCCAACCTGCGTCTGGTCGTCTCCCTGGCCAAGCGCTACACCGGCCGCGGCATGCTCTTCCTCGACCTCATCCAGGAGGGCAACCTCGGTCTCATCCGTGCGGTCGAGAAGTTCGACTACACGAAGGGCTTCAAGTTCTCCACGTACGCGACGTGGTGGATCCGTCAGGCCATCACCCGGGCGATGGCCGACCAGGCGCGCACCATCCGCATCCCGGTGCACATGGTCGAGGTCATCAACAAGCTCGCCCGCGTCCAACGGCAGATGCTCCAGGATCTGGGTCGCGAACCCACGCCGGAGGAGCTCGCCAAGGAACTCGACATGACCCCCGAGAAGGTCGTCGAGGTGCAGAAGTACGGTCGCGAGCCGATCTCGCTGCACACCCCCCTCGGTGAGGACGGCGACTCGGAGTTCGGTGACCTCATCGAGGACTCCGAGGCGGTCGTCCCGGCCGACGCGGTGAGCTTCACGCTGCTGCAGGAGCAGTTGCACTCCGTGCTCGACACGCTCTCCGAGCGCGAGGCGGGCGTGGTGTCGATGCGCTTCGGTCTCACCGACGGTCAGCCCAAGACCCTCGACGAGATCGGCAAGGTCTACGGTGTCACCCGCGAGCGCATCCGTCAGATCGAGTCGAAGACGATGAGCAAGCTGCGTCACCCGAGCCGCAGCCAGGTCCTGCGCGACTACCTCGACTGATCGGCGATCCCCGCACGGGCGCCCCCGGTGAACGCCGGGGGCGCCCTGTGCTGCGGTGGGGGACGCGGCGCGCCGCGGGGGCCGATGGGACGAACGGTCGGGGCCCGGCGAACGGTGACCCGTTCTCGGCCGGCCGAGACCCTGAGTGCCGATCCGTGAGTCGTGACTCGTGAGGTCGTGATCTGAAGGAGGAGGGGCGATGGGTCTCCTGTCCGAAGTCGAGTCCTGGTTCCGTCATCGCGGGGTTCCTCAGGTGCTCCCGCTCTCGGTGCGGATCCGGGCGGCGCTCGGTCGATCGGCGCCCCTGTTCGTCGCCCTGGTCGTGCTCGACTCGGCCTGGCAGGTGGTGGCCGCCTCGGCCGACACGTTCGAGCGGGCGGTCGAGCTGACGGTGCCGATGGCGTTCGTCCTGCTTCTGTTCGTCCTCGCCCCCGTGGCTGCGGTCCTCGCGGGGTGGGTGACGTGGCGCACGGTGCACCGCTCGAACCTCGCCTCCCGGATCGTCGGACTCGTCGCGATCCCCGCCTGGGTGGCGGTGGGGGCGATCCTGGCGGCCAGGGCTCACGGGGTCGCCGTGGCGGGGCCGCTCTGGTTCCGGCTGACCGCGGCGGCGGCGCTCCTCGGACTCATCGTGCTGGGCGTGGACTCGCTGATCCACTGGGCTCTTCGGCGCACCCTAAGGGAGCTGTGGAGCGTCGGCCCGATGGTCCTACGGGTGTTGCCGGTGCTCATGGTGGCGGTGCTGTTCCTGTTCTTCAACGCGGAGATCTGGCAGGTCGCGGCCGGTCTGGACACCGCCCGCACGTTCGGCGTCGCGGGGGTCCTGTCGATCCTCGCCCTTCTCGTCGTCGTCGTGACGGCACGCGACGAACTCCGTCCCCACGTGGAGCGGTCGTCACCGGAGGACGGGGGGATCGAGGCGCTGCTGCACGGAACCCCGCTGGCGGGCGTCGTCTGCGAGGGGGAGCCCGCGACCTTGCGACCGGGGGAGCGGGTCAACTTCCTGCTCGTCCCCATCGCAGCCCAGAGCATCCAGGTCGCGCTGTTCGGCGTGGTCATGCTCACGTTCTTCATCGCCTTCGGCACGCTCGCCATCTCGGACCCCGTGGCGGCCTCCTGGATGGGGAGGGCGCCCGACGCCATCGCCTTTCTCGACGTGCCCCTGGGAGTGAGCGTCGAACTGCTGCGGGTGAGCCTCATCCTGGCCAGCTTCTGTGCTCTGTCGTTCGCGGCGTCGGCGTCGACGGACCGGGCGTACCGCGCCGCCTTCCTCGAGCCGATCCTCCGTGAGGCCCGGGTCAACCTGGTCGCCCAGCACGCCTACCGGCACCTCCGGGACGAGGTCACCCCGCGCACTGCGGACACCGCCTCGGATGCGCCGGGCGAGACGGACGACACGAGCGAGAACACGACCGACGACACGACCGAGACCGGACGTCCCGAGCGGATCAGCGGCGATTGACGCGCGAGGCCTCCTGGAGCACCGCGTCGAAGAGTTCACGATCGAGGGCGGGGCCGTCCCGGCGCACCGTCGAGGGCGCGAGACGCACCACCCGGTCGAGCCTGACCTCGCTGGGGCGCCCCTGCCGGTCCCAGGAGCCGCTGCCGACGTCCATCCAGTGGCGCCCGCGGGCCGCCTCCCGACGGTCGTCGCGGTCGTGATCCTTGCTCGTCAACGGCAGCGCCAGCAGCCATGGCCCGTCCTGACCGACGATGAGCGCGGGCCGGTCCTTGCCTCGGGCGTGGTCCTCCTCGTAGGGGATCCAGGCCCAGCACACCTCGCCCGGGTCCGGGCGACCGTCCGCGGTCGGGGTGTACTGCGGGTTGAGCTCGCCCCGGTAGTCGCCGGGGTAGGTCGTCGAGGGGGTCGTGTGCGCGTGCCCCGTTCGTGGCCGGGGGTGCTTCTGGCGGCGGGCCTCGCTGGAGCCGGCCACCTCCTGCTGCACGCCGCGGAGGACGGCTCGGCCGAGGGTCGTGAGCAGGCGGCTGAGAGTCACCGGGTCAGGCTAACGGGAGGATCACGGCAGCGGGAGTCCCCGACATCCCCACGTCGGGGACCGGGTCGGCGCGGAGTCCGCCCGATCGGCCGCTCCTCCTCACGTCCCCACCACGACCTCCGGCGGCGGACGGGGGCGTGTCGTCGCGTATGGGAGACTGGGGGTCTCGCCCCGTCCCCGTCCCGATGAGGTTCTTTACTCGTGTCCCCCATGGCCCGCACCGCGTTGCCGCCGCACGCGACGCCGGCGGAGCTCATCCGCAACTTCTGCATCATCGCGCACATCGACCACGGCAAGTCCACGCTGGCCGATCGCATGCTGCAGCTCACGGGGATCGTCGACGAACGGCTCATGCGCGCCCAGTACCTCGACCGCATGGACATCGAGCGGGAGCGCGGCATCACGATCAAGTCCCAGGCGGTGCGCCTGCCGTGGGCGATCGACGGCGAGGACGGGCAGCAGACCTACTGCCTCAACATGATCGACACCCCCGGTCACGTCGACTTCACCTACGAGGTGTCCCGGAGCCTCGCCGCGTGCGAGGGCGCGATCCTGCTCGTCGACGCGGCCCAGGGCATCGAGGCGCAGACCCTCGCCAACCTGTACCTGGCGATGGAGAACGACCTCGAGATCATCCCGGTCCTCAACAAGATCGATCTCCCGGCCGCGCAGCCCGAGAAGTACGCCGCCGAGATCGCCGGCCTCATCGGGTGCGATCCGGAGGACGTGCTCCAGGTGTCCGGCAAGACCGGCGAGGGCGTCGAGGCCCTTCTCGACCGCATCGTCGAGCTCGTCCCCCCGCCCACCGGAGACGCGGATGCGCCCGCCCGCGCGATGATCTTCGACTCCGTCTACGACACCTACCGCGGTGTCGTCACCTACGTGCGGGTCGTCGACGGCCACCTCACGCCCCGGGGCCGCATCCAGATGATGTCGACCAAGGCGACGCACGAACTCCTCGAGATCGGCGTCATCTCACCCGAACCCACACCGAGCGACGGCCTCGGTGTCGGCGAGGTGGGCTACCTCATCACCGGCGTCAAGGATGTGCGACAGTCCCGCGTCGGCGACACCGTCACCGACCAGCGAACCCCCGCCACGCAGTCACTCGGCGGCTACCGCGACCCGCGGCCCATGGTGTTCTCGGGCCTCTACCCGATCGACGGCTCCGACTACCCGGTGCTGCGCGACGCCCTCGACAAGCTCAAGCTCAACGACGCCGCGCTCGTCTACGAGCCGGAGACCTCCGCGGCCCTGGGCTTCGGGTTCCGCGTGGGCTTCCTCGGCATGCTGCACCTCGAGATCGTGCGCGAGCGGCTCGAGCGGGAGTTCGACCTTGACCTCATCTCGACGCTCCCGAACGTCGAGTACGACGTGAGGATGGAGGACGGTTCCGTCGTCGAGGTGACCAACCCGAGCGAGTTCCCCGCGGGCAAGATCGCGTCGGTCACCGAGCCCGTCGTCCGTGCGACGATCCTCGTGCCGAGCGAGTTCATCGGCGCGGTCATGGAGCTGTGCCAGAGCAGGCGTGGGTCGTTGCGGGGCATGGACTACCTGTCCGAGGACCGCGTCGAGATGCGGTACACCCTGCCGCTCGCGGAGATCGTGTTCGACTTCTTCGACCAGCTCAAGAGCAAGACCCGCGGCTACGCCTCGCTCGACTACGAACCCGACGGCAGTCAGGAGGCCGACCTCGTCAAGGTCGACATCCTCCTCCAGGGCGACCAGGTCGACGCCTTCAGCGCCATCGTCCACAAGGACGCCGCCTACGCCTACGGCGTGCGCATGGCCTCCAAGCTGCGCGAACTCATCCCGCGACAGCAGTTCGAGGTGCCGATCCAGGCCGCGATCGGCAGCCGCATCATCGCCCGCGAGACCATCCGCGCGATCCGCAAGGACGTGCTCGCCAAGTGCTACGGCGGTGACATCAGCCGAAAGCGCAAGCTGCTCGAGAAGCAGAAGGCGGGCAAGAAGCGGATGAAGATGGTCGGCACCGTCGAGGTGCCGCAGGAGGCCTTCATCGCCGCGCTCTCCAACGACGCCGCCGAGAACTCGAAGAAGTAGCCGGTGGCTCAGCGGGGCGAGGGCGTATCGGAGGCCGGCGCCCGGGAGCGGATCCGTCGTGAGGTCGTCTCCTTCGCCCGGCGTGACGGTCGTCTCTCCCATCGTCACCAGCAGGCCTGGGACGCCCATCATGCGCGCTACGTCGTCGCCCCCGAGCGGGACGCCCGCTCGACGTCCCTCGCGCCGGGGTGGCACCTCGACGCCGCTGCGCTGTTCGGACGCACCGCCCCGCTCGTCGTCGAGATCGGCTCGGGTGACGGCGAGGCCGTCCTCGCCTCGGCGCAGGCCCACCCGGAGGTCGACCACCTCGCGGTGGAGGTCTACCGGCCGGGTCTGGCACGCACGATCGTCGCCGCGGAGCGTGCCGCTCTGGACAACCTCCTGGTGCTGCCGGCGGACGCCCGGGCGGTGATCGCGTCGGCGCTGCCCCCGGAAAGCGTGCGCGAGGTGCGGGTCTTCTTCCCGGACCCATGGCCCAAGGCGCGCCACCACAAGCGTCGGCTCGTCGACGAGGCGTTCGTCACCGCCGTCACGCGGGTCCTCGAACCCGGGGGCGTCCTGCGGCTCGCGACCGACTGGCCCGACTACGCCGAGGTCATGCGCGCCGTGTGCGAGGCGGCGCCGGGGTTGGTCTCGCGGCATCCGGGCTCGCCATGGGGGCCGCGGTTCGACGGGCGGGTCCTCACGCGGTACGAACGCAAGGGCACCGACCTCGGGCGCGACATCCGCGATCTCGCGTTCGGGCGACCGGCGCGACGCTGAGTCCGCCGGGAGGGCGGCGGACTCAGCGCCGCGCGGATCGCCCGATGCTGCGGTGGTGGGTCGGTCGACCCGAGGCCGTCCGGCCGCGAGGTCGTCGTCCGGCTCGGCCGAGGTCGTCGAGCCGACCCCTCCAGGTGTCCCCTGACATCGAAACCCGAATGTGAATCCCCGTGCGACGGCGCCGGGTCCGACTCGACCCCTGGCGTGCGTCGTCGGCGCCCATCCTGCCACGGATCGTTCCGGCGTGTGGTGGCAGACTGCCCCCGTGCCTGGACGACCCCCTGACGGTGACCCCGCCCCGCTCACGGGGGAGCTTCCCCCCACCGCCCTCGAGGCGTTCACGCAGGGCGTGGACGGGGGCCGGGACGCGTTCGGGGCCTACGTGCACGTCCCGTTCTGTCTGCGCCGGTGTGGCTACTGCGACTTCAACACCTACACCCCGGGTGAGCTCGGCAGCCCCGCAGTCGGGGAGGCGAGCAGCTCCTACCTCGAGGCCCTGACCGCCGAGATCGCCCTGTCCGCGCGCGTCCTGCCCGCCCGCCCGTTCGACACGGTGTTCTTCGGCGGCGGCACGCCCACCCTCCTGGACCCGGCGCAGATCGCCGGGATCCTCGGCACGCTCGAGGAGACGTTCGGGTTCGCTCCGGGTGTCGAGATCACGACCGAGGCGAACCCCGACACCGTCGACCCCGCGACCTCCCCGGAGCGTCTCGCGCAGCTCGCCGCCGCGGGGGTCACGCGCGTGAGTCTCGGGATGCAGTCGGCCGTCCCGCACGTCCTCGCCACCCTCGATCGCACCCATGACCAGGGCGCCGTCGGGCGCAGCGTCGAGGCCGCCCGCGACTCCGGGCTCGCGACGAGCGTCGACCTCATCTACGGCACCCCCGGTGAGTCCCTCGACGACTGGCGCCGTTCCCTCGAGGCCGCCATCGCCCTGCGCCCCGACCACGTGAGCGCCTACGCCCTCGTCGTCGAGGAGGGCACGAGGCTCGCCGTGCAGGTACGCCGGGGTGAGGTGCCGGCACCGGAGGACGACGACGAGGCGGACAAGTACGAGCTCGCCGAGGACCTGCTCCGGGCCGCGGGCTACCGCTGGTACGAGGTGAGCAACTGGTCGGCCACCGAGGCCGGGGTGTGCCGTCACAACGAGGGGTACTGGCGCAGCGGCCCGTGGTGGGGCTTCGGGCCCGGGGCGCACAGCCACGTCGGGGGTGTGCGCTGGTGGAACGTCCGGCATCCCTCGGCGTACGCGGCCCGCCTCGCCGCGGGGCGGTCCCCGGCCCAGGCCAGGGAGATCCTCGACCCGGACCAGCGCTACGCCGAGGACGTGATGTTGCGGATCCGCCTCGCCGAGGGGTTGCCCCTGGAGCGACTGCGTCCCGAGGGGAGGGCGGCGGTCGACGGCGTCCTGCACGACGGGCTGGCCGACGCGACGCCCGGTGGGAGGCTCGTGCTCACCGAACGCGGTCGCCTGCTCGCCGACACCGTCCTGCATCGGCTGTTGGTCTGAGGCCGCAGGCGTGGCACGCGCGAGCCCTCGTTCACGACCCGCCTGCCGCGTGGCGGCGTCGAGCGCCGGGACGGGATCGTCGCCGGTCAGGCCGCTCGGGGGAGTGACTGCGGCTGCTCCCGGGTGTGACGAGCCGACCGGGACACGCGGTCGACGATCCACCGGGGCGGGTCGAACAGGTCTCCCAGACCCACCGAGCGCAGCACCCGCTCGAGCGCGATGGACAGCAGGACGATGGCCGCGGTGACGAGGATGGGGTAGGCGACGTCGACGACCTGGCTGCCCAGCATGGGGCGGAACCACTCCGGCCGCCTCGTCCCCACCCACGTGAGGAGCGCCACGAGGGGCCAGTGCAGGACGTACACCCCGAGGGTGCGGCGGCCGATCCACGCTCCGGGTTCCCGCAGGAACCGCACCCGGGCGAGGACCTTCGAGATCGCCATGAACGCCACCGCGGCACACAGCCCCGCGAGCACGATGACCGGATAGGAGTAGGCCGGGTCGACCTTCTCGATGGCGGCCATCAGCCCGCCGTAGGCGACGAGGGAGACGAGGGCCGCGACGCGGGAGTCGGCGAGACGCACGAGTCGTTCGCCGAGCAGCGCCCCGAAGGCGTAGAAGATCGCCCGCGGCAGGCCGGCGGATTCATGGGTGAGGGCGATGGCGGCCCAGCCGACCGCGAAGAATCCGAGCAGGACCACGGGCGTCGGCACACGCCGGGCGGCGGCGAGCACCGCGAGCGAGACGAACAGGACGTAGACGAACCAGAGCGGTCCCGTCTGGGGATACAGCAGGCTGGCGAGGAGTCCCGGGATCGACCACCCGGTGAACCTGCTCCCCAACGACGGGTAGAACAGCACCCCGAGCGCGAAGAACACGAGCGTCCACACGACGTAGAGGTGCAGGTTGGTGAGGATCGCCACCCTCGTACGCACGTAGGAGAGGCCCTCGCGGACCTTCGTGCGGGCGAGGTATCCCGACAGGAGGAGCAGCAGCGGCATCCGCAGGTCGGCGAGCACCGCCTCGTTGAACAGGACCCAGGCGCGGGACAACGGCCGGCCGTGGGGATCGGGAGCGAGCGGGGCGACGTGGAAGAGCCCCACGTGGAGCAGCACGACGGCGATGACGCAGAAGCCTCGAGCCATGTCGATCCAGGCGAGGCGTGCCGGGGGCGGCGTGACCCCCTGCGACTGGGGCGTGACGTGCACGCTGGTCCTCCTGGGTCCCCCGGGTGGGGCACCTCCCCGGGCACCCACCGGACGGCGTCCGGCGGACCAAGGGTACCGGGTGTCGGACGGTCGTCCACGTCGCACGGGGCGACGAGCGCCCCCGCGGTCGCCCCGGGAGCAGCGCGCGAACCGTCCGCGGACGACGAGTCGGTCGAGGTGACAGCGGGGGTGGTGACACGACGGGGGTGGCGTTCGGGTTCGGCGGGCCGGGCCCGACGTATTTCAGGACACCGGACACCGGACACCGGGCGCAGGGCACCGTGCGCAGCGCAGGGCGCCGGCGCATCGGTGGGGCGGGGTTCAGCGGTGGTCGAGGCCCACGTCGAGGATCGGGGCGCTGTGGGTGATCCACCCCGCGGAGATGAGGTCCACCCCCGTCTCGGCGATGGGGCCGGCGGTCTCGCGGGTGACGCGCCCCGAGGCCTCCAGGAGGCAGCGCCGGTCGACGAACGCGACGGCCTCGGCGAGCTCCTCCAGGCCCATGTTGTCGAGCATGACGACGTCGACGAGGCCGGGCTCGACCCCGATCTCGACGACCTCCCGCAGCTGCTCGAGGGTGTCGACCTCGACCTCGACCTTGACGAGGTGCCCCACCCGGGCCCGGATCCCCGCGAGGGCCGGTGCGATGCCGCCCGCGAACGCGAGGTGGTTGTCCTTGACGAGGACGGCGTCATCGAGCCCGAAGCGGTGGTTCGCCCCGCCGCCCGCACGCACCGCGGCCTTCTCGAGGGCGCGCAGAGCGGGGGTCGTCTTGCGGGTGCAGCAGATCGACGCCCGTGTCCCGGCGACGGCCTCGACGAGCCCGGCCGTCGCCGTGGCGACCCCCGACAGGTGGGAGAGGAGGTTGAGGGCGACGCGTTCACCGGTGAGGAGGGTGTGGACCGCGCCCGTGACGACGGCGATCTCGTCGCCGGGCGCCACGGGGGAGCCGTCGGGGCGCGCGACCCGGGTCTCCACACCGGGGTCCAGGAGGCGCCACGCGAGCAGGGCGGCCGGGAGTCCGGCGACGACGCCTGCGTCACGGGCGACGAGGGCCACCGAGCCGGTGAGGTCGCGGGGCACGGTCGCGGCGGTCGTGAGGTCCCCGGCGTGGCCGAGGTCTTCGAGGAGCGCCGCCCGCACGACGGGGGCCACGAGGATCTCGGGCAGGGGGTCGAGGACCGGTGTCGGTCGGGCGGTGGTCGGGTCGGTCATGACGCGCTCCGGAGGCTCTGGTCGAGGTGACCGAGGTGGGTGAGGGTGTGGCGGGCACGCCCGGCCTCGGGGTGGTCGAGGCGGCGATGGGCGCCGCGGCTCTCCGCGCGGTCGAGCGCCGCGGTGAGGAGCAGCGCCGCGAGGAGGCGGGCGTCGTCGTCCCGCGCGCCGGCGCCGAGCGTCGCGGCCGCGCGACGCAGGGTCTCGCCGTCGCGGTAGAGACCGGCGGCGGACTCGAGCAGCGCCCGGTCCGACACTCCCGGCGCGCTCGGCAGGGGCGGGGGCGCGACGTCGGTGATCCGGGGACGTCCCGCGTGCCTGCCGCCCCCGGGAGGCGCCACGGGGGCGGGTCCGGGGACGGGGGCAGGGCCGCCGGGGGTGTCGGTGAGGACGGCGGCGAGGTCGTCCGCGAGGTCCTGGGCGCAGGCGACGGCCTCGAGCAGGCTGTTGCTCGCGAGGCGGTTGGCGCCGTGGAGCCCGGTGCTCGCGACCTCGCCGACGGCCCAGAGCCCGGGGACGTCGGTGCGTCCGCGCTCGTCGACGGCCAATCCGCCCATGTGGTAGTGGGCGGCGGGCCGGACGGGGAGACGGTCACGGCTCGGATCGAGACCGGCCTGGCGGCAGGACCGCGTGACGGTGGGGAAGCGGCGGGCGAAGTCCCGGCGCAGTTCCGGTGGCCCCCCGGGGACGTCGAGGAACACCCCGCGCCCCGCCGACATGGCCTCCCACACCGCGCGGGCGACGACGTCGCGTGCGGCGAGGGGGTTGGCGAGCGGCGTGCCGTCGTCGAGGACGAGCGCGACGCCCTCCCCGCGCACGGCCTCGCTGACGAGCGGCATCGGGTCGCCGCCGACGGCGAGGGCCGTGGGGTGGAACTGGACCATCTCGAGGTCTCGCACGGTCGCGCCTGCGCGCAGGCCGAGGGCGAGGCCGGAGCCCCACGACGTCACCGGGTTGGTCGTGTGGGCGAACAGGGCACCGAGGCCGCCGGTCGCGAGGACGACGGCCGGGGCCTCGAGGCGCAGCAGTCCCTCCGACCCGGTCGAGTCGACCGCGTGCAGGCCGCGGACGACACCGTCCTCGACGACGAGGCGCGCCACCCGGGTCCCGGTGCGGACGGTGACGAGGGGATGCTCGTCCGCGGCGGCCGCGACCGCGCGGAGGATCTCGGCGCCGGTGGAGTCACCGTCGGCGTGGACGATGCGGTGGCGTCCGTGCGCCCCCTCGAGGCCGAGCTGCAGGGCGCCGGCGTCGTCGCGGTCGAACCGGGTCCCCAGGCCGAGGAGGAGGTCGACGACGGCGGGGCCCGCCGCCGTGACACGCCGCGCCACCGCGGGCTCGGTGAGACCAGCGCCGGCGGCGAGCGTGTCCTCGGCGTGCAGCGCGGGGGAGTCGTCGGCGCCGAGCGCGGCGGCGAGTCCGCCCTGCGCGCGGGCAGTCGATGTCGTGTCCCCGCCGCGGGGGTCGGTCTCGGGGGAGAGGACCGTGGCCGGGCACCCGCGGGCGGCGAGCGCGAGTGCGGTCGCGTACCCGGCGAGTCCCGCACCGACGACGACCGGGTGGTCGAGGCGCTCGGCGCGGACGCATCCCTCGGGGTCGCGCTGCGGGTCGGGTGCCGTGCCTCTGCGCGGCAGCGCCGTCGTGGTGCCGGGGGTGGTCTCCATGACGTCAGCCGATCGCGAGCATGCGGTCGACGGCGAGGCGGGCGCGCTCCGCGGTCGTCGCGTCGAGGGTGACCTCGTGGATCATCGTCTCGAGGCTGCGGCGGATCTTCGCGAGGGTGTTGCGCTTCATGTGGGGGCACATGTTGCACGGGCGGATCATGTCGACGCCGGGGTTCATCGCGGCGAGGTTGTCGCTCATCGAGCACTCGGTGATGAGGGCGAGGCGCGCCGGCTGCTCCCGCTCGACGAAGGCCTGCATCTGCGCGGTGGACCCGGCGAAGTCGGAGGCGGCGACGACCTCGGGCGGGCACTCGGGGTGGGTGATGACGACGACGCCCTCGTGGTCCTCGCGGATCTGGGCGATGTCGGCCGGGGTGAACCGTTCGTGCACCTCGCAGCGCCCGGGGTGGGTGACGACCTCGATGCCGCTCTCCGCGGAGATGTTGGCGGCGAGGTATTCGTCGGGGATCATGATCGCCCGCTCGACCCCCCACTCCCGCGTGACGTGGCGCAGGACCGCGACGGCGTTGCCCGAGGTGCAGCAGACGTCGGATTCGGCCTTCACCGCCGCGGAGGTGTTGACGTAGGTGACGACCGGCAACCCGGGGTGGGCCGCCTTGAGGGCGCGGACGTCGTCGGCGGTGATGCTCTCGGCGAGGGAGCAGCCCGCCAGCGGGTCGGGGACGAGGACGGTCGCCCCGGGGTTGAGGAGTTTGGCCGTCTCGGCCATGAAGTGCACACCGGCGACGACGATGACCTCGGCGTCGACCTCCTGCGCCCTGCGTGCGAGCGCGAGGGAGTCGCCGACGATGTCGGCGACGCCGTGGAAGATCTCCGGCGTCTGGTAGTTGTGCGCGAGCACGACCGTGTGGCGCTCGGCCTTGAGGGCGTGGATCGCGTCGACGTCGTCGGCGAAGCCCGCCCACTCCACGGGCGGGATCACGTCGGCCACGCGCTCGTAGGCGAGGTCGCTCGGACGGGGATCGAGAACGGTCATGGGTGCCTCCTCGGGCTTATGTGCACGCTGAGCATAACCGGTTCTGCTCACGATGAACACAAGGGCCGTCGGTGTGCTCGGAGGGGAACGGCGCCGACGGTCCTCGGAGGGGTGGTGACGATAGGTTCCGGGGGGGAGTTGACCGGGAGGAGTTGACCCTCACACCGTGTGAGGCGGGAGAACGGTGCCATGTTGATCGGAGACTTCGCCCGACTCGGGCAGGTGTCGGTGCGGATGCTGCGCCACTACGACGCGATCGGGCTGCTCACACCCGCGCGCGTCGATCCGTGGACCGGCTACCGCACGTACGCACCCGAGCAGCTCGGAGCCCTCAACCGGATCGTCGCCCTGCGGGACCTCGGCTTCGGCCTCGACGCGATCGGCGAGATCGTCGCCGGCGGGATCGACGCGGGCCAGTTGCAGGCGATGCTCCGGCTGCGTCAGGCGCAGATCGAGGAGGACGTGCGCGTCGCGAGCACCCGGCTCGCGGCGGTCGAGAGTCGGCTCCGGATGATCGAGAAGGAGAAGACCGTGCCCGTCGACCTCGTCCTCAAGACCCTGCCCGCCCAGCGCGTGGCCGGGATCCGCGCCACGATGACGCACGAGGAGTTCGTGCCTCGCATCGGTGAGATGTTCGGCCGCGTGGCCGACCTGCTCGCCCCCACCGGCATCTCGCTCGAGACGTCCGTCGCCACCTACGACGAGGGGGAGGCCGGGGTCGACGTCTTCACCGGTCATCCGGTCCCCGACTCCGTCGCCGGTGCTCTGCCCGACGGGCTCGTCCTCGTCGACCTCCCCGGCGGACGTGCCGCCTGCGGGGTGCATCTCGGTGAGATGGCGAGCATCGGCGAATCCTGGCAGGAGCTCTACCGCGCGACCCTCGACGGCGGCCACACCCCCGCCGGCCCCTGCCGCGAGGTGTATCTCCGCAGCCACCCCCACCCCCAGTCCGACTGGGTGACCGAGCTGCAACAACCCGTCGCCGACTGACTGCGGGCCGCGTGCTCGCAGGGTCGCAGCCAAGGATGCGGCCAGGTGGTCGCCGGGGCAGCCGTCCGACGGCATCCCTGCCTGCAGTGCTGCTCCATGGGGCGCGGCACCCGACCCACTCCGCCCATCTCGGACCGGAGGGCGGCGCTGACACCGGAGGCTGTTCCCTCCGGTGTGAGAGCCGGCCTCCGGTTCGAGGTGCCAGGTCGTCGCCCTAGTACCCGCGTGAGAGGGGGAGTTTCGTGCCCGCCGCGTAGCGCTCGAACTCCACCTCACGGCGGAAGCGGTACAGCTTGGCGGGGCGGCCGCCGGTCGCCGAGACCCGTCCTCCGGCCTCCTCGACGAGGTGCTGCTGCTGCACGAGGCGGCGGAAGTTCTGGGTGTGGAGGGTCGTCCCCGCGATGTCCTCGACGCACGCCTGCAACTGCCCCAGGGTGAACTCCGGTGGCACGAGCTCGAAGACGACGGGCCGGTACTGGATCTTCGCCCGCAGCCGGTCGACCCCGGTGGCGAGGATCCGCCGGTGGTCGTGGAGCATGCGCGAACCCGTGAGCGCGACGACCTCGGCATCCGTGTTCGGCCCGGGGCCCGCGCGGCCACGCGCCGCGGCCGCCGTCTCCGCCGTGAGTCGCGCCTCGTGCAACAGCTGGTAGCGCTGCAGCGAGGCCTCGCTCACCCGGTTGACCCCGAACGCCGCCTCGACCCGCACGCGGCGGTCGAGGCGTACCGCCTCGGTGCCGCCCGTCTCCGCCCAGGCGAGCAGCCGCTCACGCAGGCTCTCGGAGAGGGCCCGGGAGGCGGGGTCGCGGCGGTCCTCCCACGGCAGGAACTCCGCCCACGGTCGCCACGCGAACGTGGCCCCGGTGCCTCGCTCGCGAGGGCCCCCGGGATCCGTGCCGCCGGGGGTCGTGCCGCCGGGGGTCGTGCCGGCGCCACCGCCGGTGCCGTCGGCGTCGCCGTCGACATCGGGACCGACATCGTCCCCGGTGTCCTGCCCTCCCTCGATCCGCGTCAACCCGAGATAGCTCACCGACAGCAACCGGTGATGAGGGCCGACCCGCTCCCGGTCGGCGAACGTGTAGAGCTGCTCGACGTAACCGAGCTCGACGCCCGTCTGCTCCTCGACCCAGGTGCGCAGGCTCGTCTGCAGGCTGCGGTGCTCGGCCCGCAGGGGACCGGAGGGCAGACGCGGGACGCCCGTCGGCGCGCCGACGGTGAGCACCTGGGGGCCTACGGGCGTCACCGCGACGACGACGGCGACGAGCTCGCTCGCGACGAGGTCGGCTCGTCCCGGGGAGAGGGCCATGTCAGCCGCCCTGCTCGCCGAGCGGCCCGCCGGAGGCGCCCACGGTGACGAAGTCGATGAGTTCCTCGACGCGGCCGAGCAGCTCGGGCTCGAGGTCCGCGTAACTGCGCACGGTCGACAGGATGCGCTTCCATCCCCGTGCGACGTCGGCCTGGGTGTCGTGCGGCCAGCCGAGCTCGGCGAGGATCCCGTGCTTCCACGACGTCCCCCGGGGGATCACCGGCCACGCCTCCCATCCGAGACGCTCCGGCCGCACCGACTGCCACACGTCGACGTACGGGTGGCCGACGATGCACACGTGCGCGGCGTACGGCCGCACCCGGCGGGCCTCCTCGACGACCCGGTACTCCTTCGTCCCGGGGACGAGGTGATCCACGAGGACACCCATGCGCCGATCGGCGGTCGGGGCGAAGTCGCGGATGAGCGCCGCGAGATCGTCGACGCCGTCGAGCATCTCGACGACGACCCCCTCGACCCGCAGGTCGTCGCCCCACACCTTCTCGACGAGTTCGGCGTCGTGCCGTCCCTCGACGAACAGCCGCGAGCGGCGGGCGACCCGCGCCGGGGTGCGTGGGGCCGCGATCGACCCGCTCGCCGTCCGTCCGGACGCGGCCTTCGCCGCGGCGAGGTCGGCCTTCGCCCGAGCGGTCGGCGCGGTGAGGACGGCGGGGCGGCCCTCGACGAGGAACCCCGGCCCGAGGGGAAAGCCCCGGACGCGGCCGCGACGGTCCTCGAGGTGGACGACCTGCATGCCGCCCGCCTTCTCGACCGCGACGACGGCACCGCACCACCCGGTCTGCACGTCCTCGACGACGAGGCCGGTCTCCGCCTCGATCGGCGTCGCGCGACCCCCGCGGGGCGCCTTCCAGTCACCGGCGAGCACGTCACGGCCGTATCGATCGCTCATCGGAGCATCGTAGACTTGGCAGTCGGCGCGTCCGAGTGCCAACGCGCCGCGCCCCGGGGTCTCCGGCCGCCCGCGCGCCGCGGGACGGGCCACCGCAGGAGACGGCCGGACCTCCGACGCCGGATGAGAGGAACGCACGATGAGCGATGAACGCCGTCTCGCGGTGCTGCGCGCCATCGTCCAGGACTACGTGAGCACCTCCGAGCCCGTCGCCTCCAAGGCGCTCCTCGAACGTCACCAGCTCGGGGTGTCGGCGGCGACGATCCGCAACGACATGGCCGCCCTCGAGGACGCCGGTCTCATCGCCGCACCGCACACGAGCGCGGGCCGGATCCCCACCGACGCCGGGTACCGCGTCTTCGTCGACCAGCTCAGCGAGATCCGCCCCCTGACCAGCGCCCAGCGGGCGGCCATCGCCCGGTTCCTCGAGGGCGCGGTCGACCTCGACGACGTCGTCGACCTCACGGTGCGCCTCCTCGCCTCGCTCACACGCCAGGTCGCGATGGTGCAGTACCCGTCGCTCACGAGGTCCCGGGTCCAGCACGTCGAACTCGTGCCCATCGGCCCGGGCCGCGTCATGGTCGTCCTCATCCTCACCACCGGCCGGGTCGAGCAGCGCATCGTGCCCGTCGATCGGGACCTCACGACCGTCGAGGGCGAGACCCTGCTCGGCACCATCCGCAACCGCCTCAACGCCGAGGCCCGCGACATGCCGCTCGTCGACGTCGCCGCGCGGTTCTCCGAACTGCCCGAGGACATCGCCCCGGAGGACCGCGAGCTCGTCCGCGCGATCGTCGACGCCCTCGACGGCGCTCTCGTCGAAGAGCGCGAGGAGCGCGTCGTGCTCGCCGGCACCTCGAACCTCGCCCGGGTCGGGGCGGACTTCCCCCTGACGATCGGCCCGGTCCTCTCCGCGTTGGAGGAACACGTCGTCCTCCTGCGCCTGTTCGACTCCCTGGCCAGCGAATCCGACCGCACCGACATCGCCGTGACGATCGGCCACGAGAACCGTCACGCCGGGCTCGCCGAGACCTCCGTCGTCTCGGCCGGGTACGGTGCCGGGGACGACGTCGTCGGTGGACTCGGCGTCCTCGGACCCACCCGCATGGACTATCCGCAGACGATGGCGGCCGTCCGTGCGGTCGCCCGTTACGTCTCCGGAATGCTCGGGTGAGCCGCCCGTGTTCTCCCGTGGCCCCACCCGCGTCGGCCGGGCGCCGACGATCTCGGCCGCCTGCACCGTGACGCCCCACCCGACCGACCTGCCCGCCTGCCACGCGACCGCGTGGTGGATCCCGTCGAAGGACCTGCCGTGAACGACTACTACGCCGACCTCGGAGTGAGCCGCGAGGCCTCCTCCGAGGAGATCAAGAGGGCCTACCGCCGCAAGGCGCGGACCCTGCACCCCGACGTCAACCCCGGACCCGAGGCCGAGCAGGAGTTCAAGAGGGTCAGCCAGGCCTACGACGTCCTCGGCGACCCCACGAAGAAGCAGCAGTACGACATGGGCGCCGACCCCTACGGCGGCATGACCGGCAGCTACGGCCAGGGTTTCTCGTTCAGCGACATCATGGACGCGTTCTTCGGCGGCGCCGCCGCGTCCTCCCGGGGTCCCCGCTCGCGCGTGCAGCGCGGCCAGGACGCCCTCATCCGGGTCGACATCGACCTGCCCACGGCCGTGTTCGGCGCCGACAAGGAGGTCGTCGTCGACACCGCCGTCCTCTGCGAGACGTGCCACGGCGACGGCAAGCAGCCCGGTACCGGGACACGCACCTGTGAGATCTGTGGTGGTCGCGGCGAGGTGCAGCAGGTGCAGCGCAGCTTCCTCGGCCAGGTGATGACGTCGCGTCCCTGCACCGCGTGCCACGGGTTCGGCGAGATCATCACCGACCCGTGCTTCGACTGCTCCGGCAACGGCCGCGTGCGGACCCGCCGCACCCTCACCCTCGCGGTGCCCGCGGGCGTCGACACCGGCACCCGCATCCAGCTCGCCGGCGAGGGCGAGGTCGGCCCCGGCGGCGGCACCCCCGGTGACCTCTACGTCGAGGTCCAGGTCCTTCCGCACGAGAAGTTCCAGCGCCGCGGCGACGACCTGCACTGCGTCGTCGAGGTGCCGATGACGGCCGCCGCGCTCGGCACCGTCCTCGAGTTCGACACCCTCGACGGACCGACGCAGTTCACGGTCAAGTCCGGTGCGCAGTCCGGCGAGGTCACGACGATCCGGGACCACGGCGTCACGCACCTGCGCGGCTCCGGGCGCGGGGACCTCCTCGTCACGCTGCGCGTCCTCACGCCGACGAAGCTCGACGGCGAGCAGGAGGAGCTCATGCGACGACTCGCCGAGATCCGCGGGGAGCAGAACCCCTCGGCTCGGGTGAGCCACGTCGAGTCCGGCGGGTTCTTCGGCAAGCTGCGCGACGCCTTCCTCGGCAAGTGATCGGCCGACCCCGTGACCGCGGCGCTCTACCGCCTGCCCGACGGCGTCCTGCGCGACGCCGGTGAGGGCACCGTCGTCGTCCTCGACGGCGACGAGGGGCACCACGCCGTCACCGTCAAGCGGTCCGGCGTGGGGGAGGAGATCCTCCTCGCCGACGGGACGGGGTCGATCGGTCGCGGCGTGATCGTCGCGGTCGGGCCGGGCACCGCCGAGGTGCGGCTCACCGCCGTCGAGCAGTCGGCGCCCACCGGCCCGCGGTTCGTCCTCGTCCAGGCCCTCGCGAAGGGCGGCCGCGACGAGCAGGCCGTCGAGGCCGCGACGGAACTCGGCGTCGACGGGGTCATCGCCTGGCAGGCGCGCCGCTGCATCGTCCGCTGGAAGGCCGAGCGGGCTGCGAGGTCACTGGAGAAGTGGCGGGCGCTCGCGACCGCGGCGGCGAAGCAGTCGCGACGCCCGACCGTGCCGGAGGTGGACGGGCCGTGCTCGACGGCCGAACTCGCCCGACGTCTCGCCGCCACCGGTGGGGGCGAGGGGGGCGTGGCCGCGGTCTACGTCCTCCACGAGGACGCCGACCACCCCCTGGCCGCGGTGGCCCTGCCCGCGACGGGTGACGTGTGGCTCGTCGTCGGACCCGAGGGGGGGATCGCGCCGGAGGAGCTCGACGCGCTCGCCTCGGTCGGGGCGCGGACGGTGCGCCTCGGCTCCACGGTGCTGCGCTCCTCGAGCGCCGGACCCGCCGCCCTCGCCGTGCTCAACGCGATGGGTCGGTGGCGCTGAGACCGTCGGGCCTCGTGGCGACACCCGACCCCTGCCGCGGGCGTCGAACCGTCGTCGGGGCCAAGCCCTAGACTCGTGGGTGACATGAGCGACAACTCCCACGGCCCCACGGCCGCATCCACCCCCGACTCCCCGCCGCCGGACCCCTCGGACGCCACCGCCCCCGAGGCCACGCGCACCGTCGTCATCCCGGCGGGCACGTCGATGGTCAGCCTCCTCGGTCCCCACGACCAACTCCTCACGGTCATCGAGCGATCGTTGCCCCGGCTCGAGATCTACGTGCGCGGCAACGAGATCCGCCTCGAGGGAAGCCCCGCCGACGTACAGCTCGCCGAGGAACTCCTCGAGGAGCTGCTGCTCGTCGCCGGGGCGGGCCAACCGATCAACCGTGACGCGGTGGAGCGCTCGATCCGCATGCTCGCCTCGCGCACCCGCGAGCGCCCGGCGGAGGTCCTCACGCAGAACATCCTGTCCTCGCGCGGCCGCTCCATCAGGCCCAAGACCCTCGGGCAGAAGCGCTACGTCGACGCGATCGACCGCAACACGATCGTCTTCGGCATCGGGCCCGCCGGGACGGGCAAGACCTACCTCGCCATGGCCAAGGCGGTCGCCGCCCTGCAGGCCAAGGAGGTCAACCGCATCATCCTCACGCGGCCGGCCGTCGAGGCGGGAGAGCGCCTGGGGTTCCTGCCCGGCACCCTCACCGACAAGATCGACCCCTACCTCCGCCCGCTCTACGACGCGCTCCACGACATGGTCGACCCCGATTCGATCCCGCGTCTCATGGCGACGGGCACCGTCGAGGTCGCCCCCCTCGCGTACATGCGCGGCAGGACGCTCAACGACGCGTTCATCATCCTCGACGAGGCGCAGAACACCTCGGCCGAGCAGATGAAGATGTTCCTCACCCGCCTCGGGTTCGGCAGCACGATCGTCGTCACCGGCGACGTCACGCAGGTCGACCTGCCGGGCGGCACGCAGTCGGGTCTGCGCGTCGTCCAGGACATCCTCGGTGATGTCGAGGACATCCACTTCTCCTACCTCACCAGCGAGGACGTCGTCCGGCACCGCCTCGTCGGTGACATCGTCGACGCCTACGGCCGCTGGGATGAGTCCCGGCAGCGGCGCGAGCAGCGCGCCGCCGGGCGGCACGGGGAACGCCGTGACCACCGACGCGGCGAGGGCACCGCCGCGCGCCACGACGCGGGTGAGAGGGGAGAGGCGTGAGCATCGAGGTCCTCAACGAGTCCGGGGTTCAGGTCGACACGCAGGAGCTGTACGACTGCGCCCGGTACGTCCTCACCGAGATGCGGGTCCACCCCCGGGCGGAGCTGTGCATCACGTGCGTCGACGAGGCCGCGATGGAGGTCCTCCACGTCACGTGGATGGACCTGCCCGGACCCACCGACGTCATGAGCTTCCCCATGGACGAGCTGCGCCCCGGCAGCGAGGGGGCGACGAGCCTCGAGGGCGTCCTCGGCGACGTCGTCGTGTGCCCCCAGGTCGCCGCCGCACAGGCCGCGGGCGCCGGTCACACACCCGCGGAGGAGATGCTCCTCCTCGTCGTCCACGGCATCCTCCACCTCCTCGGGTTCGACCACGCCGAGCCCGAGGACGAGAAGGACATGTTCGACCGGCAGCGCACCCTCCTGCTCACCTACCTCGCAGGTCGGGGGAGACCTCGCACGTGATGACCGACCTCATCCAGCTCGGCGTCGGATTCGCGGCCTGCCTCGTCGTGGCGTTCCTCCTCGCCGCCGCCGAGGCCGCGATCTCGCGGGTGTCGCACTCCTCCGCCGCCGAGTGTCTGGAGGCGGGCCGGCGGGGCGCGCCGTCGCTCGCCACCGTCGTCGAGGACACCTCGGGGTACATGGCGGTGCTGACGTTCGTGCGCGTGGCCGCGGAGACCACGGCAGCGGTCCTCGCCACCGTCGCGGCCGGCCACGTCATCACCGGGACGAGCCGGGCCATGCTCGCCGCGATCGGCGTGATGGTGCTCGCCTCGTTCGTCATCGTCGGCGTGAGTCCCCGCACCCTGGGCCGCCAGCATGCCGAGTCGATCGCCCTGGGCGCGGCGCCGGCGCTCGTGTTCCTCCGGCGCGTGCTCGGGCCGGTCGCCTACCTGCTCATCCTCATCGGCAACGCGGTCACGCCCGGCAAGGGGTACCGCGACGGTCCGTTCGCCTCCGAGGCGGAGCTGCGCGACCTCGTCGACCTGGCCGGGGAGTCGCGGGTCATCGAGGCCGACGAGCGCGAGATGATCCACTCGGTGTTCGAGCTCGGCGACACCGTGGCCCGTGAGGTGATGGTCCCCCGTCCCGACATGATCACGATCGACCGGGAGAAGTCCCTGCGCCAGGCGATGTCGCTGTTCCTGCGCAGCGGGTTCTCCCGCCTGCCGGTCGTCGGCGAGGGCGCGGACGACCCGGTCGGCATCCTCTACTTCAAGGACGTCGCCGCGCAGATCCACAGCAACCCCCGCAGGGCGATCGACGACGTCGAATCGGTCATGCGCCCGGTGACGTTCGTGCCCGACAGCAAACCCGCCGGTGCCCTCCTGCGGGACATGCAGGCCGATTCCATCCACATCGCGGTCGTGGTCGACGAGTACGGCGGCACCGCCGGCCTCGTCACCATCGAGGACATCCTCGAGGAGATCGTCGGGGAGATCTCCGACGAGTACGACCCGGAGCTGCCGGGCGTCGAGCAACTCGACGGCGGCGCCGTCCGGGTGCCGGCGACGATGCACGTCGACGACCTCGGCGAGCTGTTCGGCATCGAACTCGACGACGACGACGTCGACACCGTCGGTGGCCTGCTCACCAAGGCCCTCGGACGGGTCCCGATCCTCGGGTCGGAGGCGACGGTCGCCGGGCTCACCCTCACGGCCGAGCGCATGGCCGGGCGCCGACACCGGTTGGCCAGCGTCGTCGTGAGACGTGAGGAGGACGAGGACAGCTCCTCCGCGGCCACCGCCGAGGCGCGGGGCGGCGGCAACGGGGTCGGTCACCCCGACTCCCGCGACGCCGGGTCCCGCCGCGAGGAGCGGCACGAGCACAGGGCGTCCGGCGGGTCGCATGCGTACGAGCCCGGTGGCGACGATCGACAGGAGACGGCATGAGCGAGCACCCCCCACGGATCGAGCAGGACGTCACGCCGGAGTACCGCGCGGGATTCGCGTGCCTCGTCGGTCGCCCCAACGCGGGCAAGTCGACGCTGACGAACGCGCTCGTCGGTGACAAGGTCGCGATCACCTCGAGCAAGCCGCAGACGACGCGACACGCCATCCGGGGAATCCGCACGAGCGAGGACTCCCAGCTCGTCCTCGTCGACACCCCCGGCCTGCACAAGCCGCGCACCCTTCTCGGCCAGCGGCTCAACGACCTCGTCCGCGAGACCCTGCTCGACGTCGACGTCGTCGGTTTCTGCCTCCCGGCCGACCAGCGCGTCGGCCCGGGCGACACGTTCATCGCGACCGAGCTCGCCGACCTTCGCCGGGCCCGTCGCACTCCCGTCGTCGCGATCGCCACGAAGAGCGACCTCGTCGACAGGCAGCGCCTCGCCGAGCACCTCATCGCGATCGACGGGCTGGGGGAGTGGGACGCGATCGTGCCCTGCTCCGCCACCCGGGGCGACCAGGTCGAGGTGGTCGCGTCCGAACTCACGAGCCGCCTGCCGCTCTCGCCCAAGCTCTACCCCGACGACGTCATCACCGACGAGCCCGAGATCGTCATGATCGCCGAGCTCGTGCGGGAGGCCGCCCTCGAGGGCGTGCGCGACGAACTGCCGCACAGCCTCGCGGTCGTCGTCGAGGAGATCGTCCCCCGCGAGGGCCGCCCGGAGGGCTCCCCGATGTCGGACGTACGGGTCAACGTGTTCGTCGAACGCGACAGCCAGAAGGCGATCATCATCGGCCGCGGGGGCTCCCGCCTCCGTGACGTCGGTACCCGGGCCCGTACGGGGATCGCGGATCTCCTCGGTCAGCGCGTCTACCTCGACCTCCACGTCAAGGTCGCCAAGGACTGGCAGCGCGACCCCAAGCAGTTGCGCCGACTCGGCTTCTGAGGCCCACCCACCTGGACGTGCGCCCAGGTCGGTGAGGGGGCGGGACCGGGTACGGCGCAGGGCTCGGGTAGCGTCCGTCCTCGTCGAGACCCTCCCCGCGAGGGTCCACCCAGGAGGCGTCCACGTGTCAGCACACCGGTCCCACGTCCATGAACCCGCACCCGCACCCGGGCGCGATCATCCCGCGCCCGACGGCCACGAGGGTGCAGCTCCGACCCACCCGGCGTTGGACCCGCCCCACGTCGATCAGGAATCCCGCGCTCCCCGCCTCGACACGGTCGTCTTCGGTGTCGCCGCCACCGTCTCCCTCGCGTTCGTCGCGTGGGGACTCGTGGGGACGGCCTCCCTCGCGGGAGCCTCGAAGGCCGGGGTCGCCTGGGTGGTCACCGACACCGGGTGGCTGTTCTCGCTGCTCGCCTCCGCGTTCGTCGTCGTCGTCATCTGGCTGGGAGCCTCGCGCTACGGCCGGCTGACACTCGGTGAGGAGGGCGAGGAACCGGAGTTCTCGACGGTCTCGTGGGTGGCGATGATGTTCTCCGCGGGCATGGGCATCGGTCTCATGTTCTACGGGGTCAGCGAACCGCTCACCCACTTCGTCTCCCCACCCCCGGGCACGGGCGGCGACGGGCACGCGCTCGAGCATGCGATGGCGACGACGATGTTCCACTGGTCGCTCCACCCGTGGGCGATCTACGCGGTGGTCGGTCTCGCCATCGCCTACGGTGTGTTCCGCAAGGGCCGGTCGCTCCTCATCAGCAGTGCGTTCGCGCCGCTCCTCGGCGAGAACGTGTCGAACACCGCGGGCGGGCGGCTCATCGACATCCTCGCGATCTTCGCCACGCTCTTCGGCTCGGCGGCCTCGCTCGGCCTCGGCGCGTTGCAGATCGCCTCCGGCCTCGAGATCGTCGCCGGGATCGGCAGGCTCGGCAACGCCGCCCTCGTCGGGATCATCGCCGTGCTCACGGTCTGCTTCGTGGTCTCCGCCGTCTCCGGCGTCGAGAAGGGCATCCAGTGGCTCTCGAACACGAACATGGTCCTCGCGCTCGCACTGGCCCTGTTCGTCTTCGTCGTCGGCCCGACCGTCATCATCCTCGACATGCTCCCGACGACCGTCGGCAGCTACCTCGGCGAGCTCCTGCCCATGTCGGCCCGCACCGCCGCCTCCGGCGGCGAGGGGATCGGCGAGTGGCTGTCGTCGTGGACGATCTTCTACTGGGCCTGGTGGGTGAGCTGGACCCCGTTCGTCGGGATGTTCATCGCCCGCATCTCCCGCGGCCGCACGATCCGGGAGTTCGTCACGGGCGTCCTCCTCGTTCCCACGGCGGTCAGCCTCGTGTGGTTCTCGATCTTCGGTGGCGCCGCGATCGATCTCCAGCGTCACGGCGTCGACCTCGCCGCCGCCTCGACGGAGCAGCAACTCTTCGGTCTCCTGACACACCTGCCGCTGCCGGGTCTCACCTCGACGATCGTCATGGTGCTCGTCGCGATCTTCTTCGTCTCCGGCGCCGACGCCGCCTCGATCGTCATGGGCACGCTCTCGGAGCAGGGCACCATCGAACCGCGCTCGGGCACGGTCGTGTTCTGGGGTGTCGCCACCGGGGCCGTCGCCGCGATCATGTTGCTCGTCGGCGGCGCCGACGCACTCGGTGGGCTGCAGAACGTGACGATCATCGCCGGCCTGCCCTTCCTTCTCGTCATGGGGGCGATGACGATCGCCCTCGTCAAGGACCTCGCCCGGGACCCCCGCATCGTGCGCCGGGAGGTCGCCGAGGCGGCCGTGTCCGAGGCCGTCGTCACCGGCATCACCGAGCATGGCGACGACTTCGTCCTGCGGGTGGGATCGCGGCACGAGGAGCCCGAGACACCGCCCGCCGCACCCGACGATCCCGTCGCGGAGATGCTCCGACGCGTGCTCGCCCTCGCGCAGGTGCGGACACGGCACGGTCGTCGCGTCACGGGTCTGCGCCACCGGCGCGACGGCGCGATCAGCCCGATCGTCGAGACCGCGCCGACCCGTGGGTCGGGGGCGGAGCACGCACCGCTCGAACACCCCCCGGCGACGCGCCCGAGATGAGACGGGCTGCGGCGGCAGCCGCGTGGATGGTTACCATGACCGGCATGACGCGTGCGTCCTGGGCCCTCCACCTGAGGGGACGACTCCTTAGCCGCCGCGACGGGACCCGCTGACAGGCCTCCCCCGTCGCGGAGTTCGTGATGCCCCGGCCTGACCTCTCAGCCGTGAGCACGTGAGAACACGTGAGAACACCAGGAGTCCCCCGCATGAGCACGAGCACCCCCGCGTCCCCGTACGCGACGTCCACCCAGCAGCCCTCCGGCATGCCGATCGCGAAGTACGTGCCGTTCCACGAGCAGATCGCGATCGACCTTCCCGACCGCACGTGGCCGACGAAGACGATCACCAAGGCCCCCCGGTGGTGCGCCGTCGACCTGCGCGACGGCAACCAGGCCCTCATCGACCCGATGAACGCCGAGCGCAAGCTGCGGATGTTCCAGCTCCTCGTCTCCATGGGTTACAAGGAGATCGAGATCGGGTTCCCCAGCGCGAGCCAGACCGACTTCGACTTCTGCCGCCAGCTCGTCGAGGGCGGGCACATCCCCGACGACGTGACGATCCAGGTGCTCACGCAGGCCCGCGACCACCTCATCGAGCGCACCTTCGACGCGATCGACGGGGCGAAGAGCGCGATCGTCCACCTCTACAACTCCACCTCGGTGTTGCAGCGGCGCGTCGTCTTCGGCGCCGACCAGGACGGGATCCTCGACATCGCCCTCCAGGGCGCCAAGCTGTGCAAGAAGCTCGAGGAGGCGATCCCCGACACCCACATCACCTACGAGTACTCCCCGGAGTCGTTCACGGGCACCGAGCTCGAGTTCGCCGTGCGGGTCGTCAACGAGGTCGCCGAGGTCTTCGACCCGACCCCGCAGAACCCGATGATCGTCAACCTGCCCGCGACCGTCGAGATGGCCACGCCCAACGTGTACGCCGACTCGATCGAGTGGATGTGCCGTCACCTCACCCGCCGCGACTCGATGATCGTGTCGCTGCACCCCCACAACGACCGCGGTACCGGCGTCGCCGCCGCCGAGCTCGGTTATCTCGCGGGCGCGGACCGCATCGAGGGCTGCCTGTTCGGCAACGGGGAGCGGACCGGCAACGTCTGCCTCGTCACCCTCGGGCTCAACATGTTCAGCCAGGGCGTCGACCCGCAGATCGACTTCTCCGACATCGACGAGATCCGTCGCACCGTCGAGCACTGCAACCAGCTGCCCGTCCACGAGCGTCACCCTTACGGCGGCGACCTCGTCTTCACCGCCTTCTCCGGCTCGCACCAGGACGCGATCAAGAAGGGCTTCGACGACATGGAGCGGCAGAGCCGCGAGAGCGGCAAGCCGATCGACGAACTCGTCTGGGGCGTGCCCTACCTCCCCGTCGATCCGCACGACCTCGGCCGCAGCTACGAGGCCGTCGTCCGCGTCAACAGCCAGTCCGGTAAGGGCGGCGTCGCCTACCTCATGCGCAACGAGCACCAGCTCGACCTGCCGCGTCGGCTGCAGATCGAGCTGTCGGGCGTCGTGCAGAAGCGCACCGACTCCGAGGGCGGCGAGATGAGCGCGGCCGCGCTGTGGGAGGTCTTCAGCGACGAGTACCTGCCCGGCACCGGCGAGGGCGAGAAGGCCTGGGGCCGGTTCACCCCGCTCGGCGCCCGCAGCGTGAGCGAGGCCGACGGGCGCGACCACATCTGGGCCACCGTGCTCGACGGCGACCGGGAGGTCGAGATCGAGGGCACGGGCAACGGTCCCATCGCCGCGTTCATCGACGGCCTCGCCCGCCTCGGCGTCGACGTGCGCGTCCTCGACTACGCCGAGCACGCGATGACGACCGGACAGGACTCGCGCGCGGCCGCGTACGTCGAGTGCGCGATCGGAGAGCGCGTCCTGTGGGGCGTCGGCCTGCACAACTCCATCGTCCGGGCGTCGATCTCGGCGATCCTCTCCGCCGTCAACCGAGCCGAGCGCGACCGCGCCGGGAGTGCGGAGCCGGGGGAGCGGATCAGCCGCCCCGGCGGTGGCCCCTGACGCGGCGCCGACGGGGTCGTGGCCCGGCCCCTGCGACCGGTTCGCCCGCTTCGCCCTGCCGTCCCGGTGTCGTTGCCGGGCGGTAGGGTGAGCGGCGACTCAGCATGGAGGTGTGATGGACGACCCGATTCTCATCGCTCGCGACCTGATGGCCGACGGATCCCAGGGGAGGATCTTCGGCCCGGTCGACGTCACGTTGTATCCCGAGCAGATGTGTGTCGTGGCCGGGCCTGCGGGCTCGGGCAAGTCCTCCCTCCTCCTCGCGCTCTGCGGTCGGTTCAGGGCGGCGACGGGGTCCCTCGAACTGTGCGGGATCGACGCGGCGGCGAACCCCTACGACGCGCTCATGCACACGAGCATCGCGCGGCTCGGTGACTACGTGGGGCCCGAGGACCGCCTCACCCTGCGGGAGTCGATCCTCGACCGTGCCTACATCGACGGCATCTCCCCCGACACTGCGCTGAAGCGCGCGGACCTCATGGCCGAGGCGCTCGGCGTCCGTGTCGACGTCAAGGCCCAGCTCGAGAAGATGGACAGCCTCGATCGGGCCGTCGTCGCCGTCGCGCTCGCGATGGTCCGGCCCGCGAGCGTCATCGCGCTCGACGACGCGGACCTGCGCATCCGCCACCGCGACCTCCCGCGGCTCTACTCGGCGCTGCGGCGCCTCCTCGCGATCGACGGGGCCGCGCTCGTCATGTCCGTCGCCGATGACGACTTCGTCCCCGAGGGGTCCGTCGTCCTCCATCTCGAGCGGACCCTCGACACCGCCCCCGTCGAGACGGACCCCGACAGCCCGACCGAGGAGGAGAGCGGACCCGAGACGGTGAGCTTCACCGATCCCGAGCCCCACCTCCACACGGCAGCCGCCCAGGGCGATCACCGGCGTCATGCACCCGGTCGGCTCAGGGAGGTCGAACCCGAGGGCCCCGCGCCGGACGCCGACGCGGGGCCGCCCGTCTCCGCCTCGCCACCGGCGGCCGACGAGGCCGGTGCGCCCCCCGAGACCCCGGCCCACACCGACACCTCCACCCGCTCGGAACAGTGAGGAACCGTCCATGCTTCTGAAGCGCTTCCTCATCCTCGTCCGACACGAGTTCACGAGATTCCGCGGCCGATCCCGGCTGGCGCTGATCTTCGTGCTGCTCATCCCGTTGCTGTACGGCGGGATCTACCTGCACGCCAACTGGGACCTCTACGGTCACATCAAGGACATCAAGGTCGCGGTCGTCAACCACGACCGTCAGGCGACGTTCGGCGACAAGAAGGTCACCGGCGGCAAGGACTTCGTCCAAGCCCTCAAGGATCGGCCGACGTTCGACTGGCAGTTCCTCGGCGAGGACGACGAGCGCGCGCTCGACGGCCTCCGCAGCGGTGAGTACTACATGGTCATCACCATCCCGGAGGATTTCTCCGCCAACCTCGTGAGCGCCGGCGACCTCACACCCAAGCGCGCCGGCCTCGAACTGCGCCGCGACGACGCGAACGGCTTCATCATCGGCACGCTCACGGGCAAGGCCGACGACGCCCTGGGCAAGACCCTCGACTCCACGGTGTCGGAGACCTACTTCGAGGCGCTCTTCCTCAACGTCGACAAGATGCGGGAGGGGCTCGTCTCGGCAGCCGACGGGGCGAAGAAGCTCGACGTCAACCTCGCCAAGGCCAAGGACGGCGTGCACCAGATCGACACCTCGGTCAAGGCCGCGGTCTCGGACAACAAGGGAGTCCAGAGCTCGGTGGCCGAGGCCGAGCGCGGTCTGGCCGACGTCCAGAAGGGAAGTGACCGCATCGCCACCGGGGTGGGGACCGCCGGGAAGGGCGCCGAGGCGCTCACCGGCGCGGCACGCGGCGCGATCGCCGACGTCCGGCGCGTCAACGAGGCCGCCGTCCCGCTCGTCGACTTCGCCGAGCGCGACATCCCGGCGCTGCTCAAGCAGAGCAAGGACCTCGTCAACGTCACCGGCTCGATCACCGGGCCGGGCGACGGTTCGATCCTCACGGTCCGCCGGCAGCTCGACACGAGCCGCGACGCCACCCGGGGCCTGCTGGCCTCCCACCCCGAACTCGCCGACGACGCCGACTTCGTCGCCCTCACCCGCTCCCTCGAGGGCGCCGCCACCTCGACGACGACCGTCGAGAGCAACCTCGGGGTCGTCGCCCGCCTCTCCGGTGGCATCAACGCCCAGCTGGATCCCAAGGGGCTGCAGGCCGCGGGCGCCGCGGTGAAGTCCGCCGTCAACGCGGCGGACCAGCGGGCGGGGCAGCTCGACTCCGGTCTCGCCCAGGTGCAGACCGGGCTGTCCCAGTCGCAGGACGGGATCGACGACCTCCGCGCCGGTGGCCGGGAGCTCGCGGCCGCCGGACGAGGGATGACCGACAAGGCGACGAACGCGCTGTCGGGTCTCGTCGAGCTGAGCGATGCGCTCGGCCGGCTCGACACGGCGATGCCGCAGCTCTCCAGCGGCGCCCACGAACTCTCGAACGGGCTCGCCAAGGGCGTCGCGCAGGTGCCCGAACTGTCCGACGACCAACGCGCGGACCTCAGCACGGTCATGGCGCAGCCGGTGGACATCCACCAGCGGGTCGACCACGACGCCAAGTACTACGGTCGCGGTCTCGCCCCCATGTTCTTCTCCATCGCCCTGTGGATCGCGTGCGTGTCGACGTTCCTCGTCCTCCGCACGATCTCCGGGCGGGCGATCACCGGGCGGGCGGGGCCGTGGCGGCGCGCCCTGCTCGGGTTCGGCCCGCCGGGACTCGTCGGCACCCTCGGTGCCCTGCTCATGGGTGGGGGCGTGTGGCTCTTCCTCGGTCTCGATCCCGTGCACCCGTGGAAGTTCGGGCTGCTGCTCGTCGTCGCCGCGCTCGCCTTCATGGCACTCGGGTACTGGGTGAGGCTCATCCTCGGCTCGCCACAGACCGCGGTGTTCCTCGTCCTGCTCATCCTCCAGCTCCCCGCCTGCGGTGGGATCTTCCCGGTGACGATGCTCAACGACTTCTACCAGGCGTTGTCGGTGGTCTCGCCGATGAAGTACAGCGTCGATGCCTTCCGCGTCGCGATCTCCGGCGGTCAGGCCTCCCACTACTGGGCCGCGCTGGGCGTGCTCGCGGGCATCCTCGCGGTCTCCCTGGCGATCATCGTCACGCTCGTCCACCGCAAGCAGCGCTTCGGGATGCGTGACCTGCACCCGCCGATGGTCACCTCGACGAGCACCGCCGACTACGCGTTCTCGGTGCACCCGCGCTGACGCCCCCGCGCCCACGCCCCGCGCCGCCGCCACCCGAGCCGACGCATCCGCGGCGGGGCTCGGGCGCGCGGACGGGCCTCAGCGCACGTCGTGCGGACGGAACTGCACGCTGATGCGCGGACCCACCGACCCGGTGAGCTTGGGCACCGCGTGCTGCCAGGTGCGTTGGCACGAGCCGCCCATGACGACGAGGTCGCCGTGGCCGACGTGGAATCGCAGGCTGCCACCGCGATGGTCCGCCTTCGCCCGATCGGAGTGCGGCCGGAGCATGAGCGGGCGCGGAGTGCCGAGCGACACGATCGCGACCATCGTGTCGTGCGTGGCGGACCGCCCGATGTCGTCGCCGTGCCACGCCACGGAGTCGGCGCCGTCGCGGTAGAGGCACAAGCCCGCGGTGACGAAGGGTTCGCCGAGTTCGGCGGCGTAGTGGGCCGACAGCGCCTCACGAGCGTCGATGAGCACGGGGTGGGGGAGGTGTTCCCCGCCGTCGTAGAACCGCAGCAGGCGCGGCGTGGGAACCGTGCGGTCGTACATCCGGCGCCGCTCGGCGCGCCAGTCGACCTCGTCGTGGAGGCGGGCGAAGACCTCGTCGGCGCCGGTGAGCCACCCGGGACGCACGTCGACCCATGCGCCGTCGGCGAGGGGGGTCCGGGTCGTCACGTCGAGGGAGCGCAGCCCGACCTCGGCGACGTCGTCGAGGAGGGATCCCTGGAGATGGAACATGTGTACGAGTGTGGCACATGGCCGTGCGGTCGGAAACCGCCTTCGGCCGACGGTCGCCAGTTCGGGCGTCGTCGGTGTTCGAGGGTGTCGGCCTCTCAGCCCGGTGTGCTTTCCTGACAGGGGCGACGTCGAACCGCCGGCGCTCACACGAGCGCTCGCGAACCACCACGACGGCCCGCTGCGAGAGGCGGGGTCGCCGTCGGCACCAGGACGGGGAGGCACATGCGCGCGGAACGCACGGAGGCCACCGCGGTGCGCGCCTCGGCGCCCGCGCCGCGAGTCCGCGACGGCGTCGCCCCCGCGGGCCGACGTCCGGGTGGCCGGATCGGCTCGCACGCCCCGCCCCGGACCGGCTGGGTCGTGCGCGGCCTCGCCGTCCTCGGGGCCGTGTTCCTCACGCTGCTCGTCGCGGCGATGATCGGCTTCCTCGTCCTCACCCGACCGCTCGACTCCGCGCCGGGAACCGAACCCGCGCCGACCGCGCCCTCGCCGGCGTCGACCCCGCCCACGGACCTCGCCGAGGGAGAGGTGTGGGTGCCGGACGCCGACGTCGAGGGCTCACGCATCATCCTCGGGCAGGGCCAGGACCTGCGTGACGTCGCCGTCAGGGTCGTCGAGGGACGGCTCGCGACCGACGGCACCATCCGTGCCAGACACCTCGACGTCGACGGCGTCGTGCCGTTCTCCGTCGTCGAGGAGGAGATCGGGCGGGGCATCCGCCTCGCGCCGGCGGAGGACGGACTCGTGCGGGTCCGGATGCCTGTCGGCGTCTTCGGCCGGGGTCTGGAGGTCACGGCCCTCGCGCGCGTCCAGGCCGACGGCGAACGCATCGCCGTCACCCCCGGTCGCGTCGAGGGCGGGGGGATCATCGGGGGTGCCCTCGCCCAGCTGCCCCCACTGCGGATGCCGATCCCGTATCTGCCGCCGGGCATGCGTGTCACCGACGTCCGGGTCGAGGCGGACGGGCTGCGTCTCCACGCCGTCGGCGACGACGTCGTGCTCCCGAAGTGATCCCTCGTCCTCCCCGAACGACCCGCCACGCCGCTCTCGTCGAGCCGCCTCGGGTGGGCGCGGTGGCGGAGGTCCGACGCCGGTGGTCCGGTCTGTGACCCGGTGTCGGATGAGGCACTGTCGGCGGTGAGGGGCACAATGGCCCGGTGCCCCTGTACCGCGACGCCGCCATCGTGCTGCGCACCCAGAAGCTCGGGGAGGCCGACCGCATCATCACCCTCCTCACGCGGGGCAGAGGTGTGGTCCGGGCGGTCGCGAAGGGCGTGCGGCGCACGAAGAGCAAGTTCGGTGCGCGGCTCGAACCGGGCATGGTGATCGACGCCCAGTTGTACGAGGGGCGCAACCTCGACACCGTCACGCAGGTCGTCGTCCTCGCCCCGTACGGCGAACAGATCACCCGGGACTACGTCGCGTGGACGGCGATGGTCGCCGCGCTCGAGACCGCCGAACGGCTCACCGAGGGACAGGACCCGGGCCCGGCGCCCTTCACGCTCCTCGCCGGAGCTCTGGCCAGTCTCGCCGGCGGTGACCACGACTCGGGCCTCATCCTCGATGCCTACCTGTTGCGCGCCGTCGCGACCGCGGGCTGGGCACCGAGCTTCCACGACTGCGCGCGCTGCGGCGCCGAGGGGCCGCACCGCGCGTTCAACGTCGCCGCGGGCGGGTGTGTGTGCTCCTCCTGCCGACCCGCGGGGTCGACGGCACCGGCACCGGCGACCTTCGTCCTGCTCGGAGCCCTGCTCGAGGGCGACTGGGTGACCGCCGAGGCGAGCGAGGCGCTCCCTCGCCGTGAGGGCAGCGGACTCGTCGCCGCCTACGTCCAGTGGCACCTCGAGCGTGGGGTCCGCTCCCTCCGTCTCGTCGAACGGCCCTGAGGTCGCGCGGGTACGCTTCGCCCGTGGCTTCGACCTCCCGCTACGAGAACCCGTTCCCGCACCCCACCGGCGCGCGACCGCCCGCGATTCCCGCCGAGGTGATGCCGAGGCACGTGGCGATCGTCATGGACGGCAACGGTCGCTGGGCCAACGAACGCGGCCTCCCGCGCACCAAGGGGCACGAGGCGGGGGAGGGGGCGCTGCTCGACGTCGTCGCGGGTGCGATCGAGGCCGGGGTGACCCACCTGTCGGCGTACGCGTTCTCGACGGAGAACTGGAAGCGCTCCCCGGCGGAGGTGAAGTTCCTCATGGGGTTCAACCGCGACGTCATCCGTCGGCGACGCGACCAGTTGAACGCCTGGGGGGTGCGCATGCGCTGGGTCGGGCGCCGGCCGCGGCTGTGGAAGTCGGTCATCGACGAACTCGAGACCGCCCAGGAACTGACGAGGGACAACGACCGGCTCACGCTCTACTTCTGCGTGAACTACGGGGGGCGCGCCGAGATCGGCGACGCCGCTCGGGCGATCGCCGAGGCCGTCGCCGCGGGACGCCTCAAGCCGGGGTCGGTCGACGAGAAGACGATCGCGCGGTATCTGCCCGAGCCGGGGATGCCCGACGTCGACCTCTTCGTCCGCAGCTCGGGGGAGCAGCGGACGAGCAACTTCCTCCTCTGGCAGAGCGCCTATGCCGAGATGGTCTTCCTCGACACCCTCTGGCCCGACTTCGACCGGCGCCATCTGTGGGAGGCGATCGACGTCTACGCCCGCCGCGACCGCCGCTACGGGGGCGCCGTCGACGCCCCCGCCCCAACACTCTGAGCGCTCCACCCTCGCTGAGCACGTCCACGGGCTGAGACGGCGTGCATGATCATGCATGACTATGCATAAAGTGTCCGTATGTCCAAGGTCCTCACCTCCCTCCCCTCCGGCGAAAAGGTCGGCATCGCCTTCTCCGGCGGCCTCGACACCAGCGTGGCCGTCGCGTGGATGCGCGAGAACGGCGCCATCCCCTGCACCTACACGGCCGACCTCGGCCAGGCCGACGAGCCCGACATCGACACGGTTCCCGAGCGCGCCAAGGAGTACGGCGCGGAGATCGCGCGCCTCGTCGACTGCCGACGTGCCCTCGTCGAGGAGGGTTTCGTCGCCCTCGCCTGCGGCGCGTTCCACCTGCGCTCGGGTGGGAAGACCTACTTCAACACCACGCCGCTCGGCCGCGCCGTCACCGGCACCCTCCTCATCCGCGCGATGATGGAGGACGACGTCCAGATCTGGGGTGACGGATCGACGTTCAAGGGCAACGACATCGAACGGTTCTACCGCTACGGGCTCCTCACGAACCCCCGGCTGCGCATCTACAAGCCGTGGCTCGACGAGGACTTCGTCGAGCAGCTCGGCGGCCGCGGCGAGATGAGCCAGTGGCTCAGCGAGCGCGACCTGCCCTACCGGGCGAGCGCCGAGAAGGCCTACTCCACCGACGCCAACATCTGGGGCGCCACCCACGAGGCCAAGAAGCTCGAGCACCTCAACGCGGGCATCGAGATCGTCGAACCGATCATGGGCGTGCGGTTCTGGGACCCCGAGGTCGAGATCGTCCCCGAGGAGGTCAGCGTCACGTTCGAGTTCGGTCGCCCCGTCGCGGTCAACGGCGTGCGGTACGACCAGGACCCGGTCGCGCTCGTCCTCGAGGCCAACCGCATCGGTGGCCGCCACGGGCTCGGGATGGCCGACCAGATCGAGAACCGCGTCATCGAGGCCAAGAGCCGCGGCATCTACGAGGCGCCGGGCATGATGCTGCTCTTCATCGCCTACGAGCGCCTGCTCAACGCGATCCACAACGAGGACACCCTCGCGAGCTACCACACCGAGGGCCGTCGCCTCGGCCGCCTGCTCTACGAAGGCCGCTGGCTCGAGCCGCAGTCCCTCATGGTGCGCGAGTCGCTCCAGCGCTGGGTGAGCACCGCCGTCACCGGCACCGTCACCCTGCGGCTGCGCCGTGGGGACGACTACTCGATCCTCGACACCGTCGGCGAGAACTTCAGCTACCACCCGGACAAGCTGTCGATGGAGCGCACCGAAGGCGCCCCGTTCGGCCCGACCGACCGCATCGGGCAGCTCACGATGCGCAACCTCGACATCGCGGACTCCCGCAGCCGCCTCGAGCAGTACGTCGGCATGGGCATGCTCGGTATCGCAGGTGAGGAGCACCAGGTCGGGCGCGCGAGCACGCAACTCGTCGGTGAACTCGAGCCCGGTGGCGCCAAGGCCATCGCGACCGCCGTGCCTCCGTCGGAGGATCTCGCGCTCGACTACGCCGCCATGGAGGCCGGCAACGACTGACGACGCGGCCCCCTCGGCGGGCCGAGCTCGAATGCGACGATCCCCGTCCCCGATCAGGCGCGGGGATCGTCGTCGTGTGGGGTTCGCGCGAGGCGGGCTGTCGTGTGCGGTGGGCTCGTGCGCGATCGCCTCGTCAGAGGTTCGGGCTGCCGCCCGGGGGGACGATCCGCACCACGGCCACGGCGGCGACGACGAGCGCGATCGCGAGGCGCATCATGCGTTCGGCCGGGGGGATGTCGGGCCAGAGCAGCACGAGCATGCCGAGGAGGGCGAGGATCGCGAGGCCGAGAAGGATCGCGCCGACCATCCCGCCGATGATCAACCCGAGGGCGATCGTCACGATGAGGACTCCGGCGCTGACCTTCGCCGGGACGCGGAACAGGCGGTTGATGAGGTCTTCACGAAACGTCGGGTCGGTCACGGCCCCACCCTATGTGGTGACACCGTCACCTCCGCGGCGACGTGCCTCCAGCCCGGGTGGGTGATTCGATGACGGCATCGAACCGACGAGGAGTGAGCCCGTGACCGTTGAGCACGTTCCGGACGAGACCCCGAGGTCCTCGCCCCCCGACCACCCGGCGTCGGGGTTCGCCGAGGCGAGCGGGCGCCGACGTCACTACGACGTCTTCTACGGGCTCGCGCCACTGCCGGAGGACGACGGGCGTCCGTGTGCGATCGTCCTCGGCAACTGCCAGGCCGAGAGCGTGCGGGTGTTGCTCGGGGACGGACCCGCCGCCTCGGTGCGGACCGTGCGGGTGCCGCCCGTCTTCGAGATGGGCGCGGAAGACCTGCCTCACCTCACGCGCCTGCTCGGCCACGTCGACATCCTCGTCGCCCAGCCCGTGCGCGAGGGCTACCGCGGCCTGCCGCTCGGCACCGCGCAGGTCTCGCGTCTCCTCTCGGAGCGCGCGCGGGTCGTGCGGATCCCGCCGCTGCGGTATGCGGGCCTCTACCCGCGACACGTCATCGTGCGCTCCGGGCCCGCCGGGGAGGCCGGCGACCCACCGCTCGCGCCGTACCACGACCTCGCGACCGCCTCGATGGCCGCCGGCCGGGGTGCGATCGACAGGGTGGCCCGCGACGGCGTGCGCACCATCGCCGAGGAGTCGATCGCCGAGCTCGAGCGCCGCGAGCGGGAGCACGACACCGTGCTCGCGAGCGATCTGCTCCTCCCGGCCGGGGTCGAGGCCGCGCACACCCTCAACCACCCGGGGAACCCCGTGCTCGTCGGCATGGTGAGGCGGGTGCAAGCGCGTCTCGGTCTCCCCGCCGACGCGGCCGATCCCGGGCGGACCCTCCTCCGGTCGATCTACGCCCCGGTCCTCCCCGAGACGTGTCGCGCGCTCGGCCTCCCCGCGGGCGCGGCGCGCGAAGGGTGGAGCATCGACGGCGGCCCGGTGTCCGACGAGGCCGTCCGCGAGGCGCACCTCGGGTGGTACGCCGAGCACCCCGGCCTGGCCGCGCACGTGCTCGAGGTCCGTGCGCGAACCGTCGCGCTCCTTCACGGCTGACCGGGCCCGCCCGGCCCCGCACGGAACGCCGGGCGTGCGGACGCGGTCCACGGGTCCGGGGCGGGCGGCCGATTTGGGGGGTGGGTGCCGACGGGAGGACAATGGACGGTCATGACTGCGACCCTCGACGCCGACACCCGCCCCGGCCACACCGCCGGGGTGCACGCCGTGCTGCCTCCGCTGCAGCTCGGGAGGGTGACCGTGCCGTCGCCGGTCGTCCTCGCCCCGATGGCGGGCATCACGAACCGCGCGTTCCGGCGGCTGTGCCGGGAGTTCGGTGAGTCCGCCGGGGTGGGGGAGTCCGGCCGCTGCCTGTACGTGAGCGAGATGATCACCTCCCGCGCCCTCGTCGAGCGCACCCCCGAGTCGATGCGCCTCATCACCCACGACCCAGACGAAAACCCCCGCAGCGTCCAGCTGTACGGGGTCGACCCGGCGACCGTCCGCGCCGCCGTGCGGCTCCTCGTCACCGAGGACCGGGCCGATCACATCGACCTCAACTTCGGCTGCCCCGTCCCCAAGGTCACGCGCAAGGGCGGTGGATCGGCGCTGCCGTGGAAGACCGAGCTGTTCCGCGGGATCGTCGCGGGCGCCGTCGCCGAGGCCGAGCCGTACGGCGTACCCGTCACCGTCAAGATGCGCAAGGGCATCGACGAGGACCACCTCACCTACCTCGACGCCGGCCGCATCGCCCGCGACTCCGGTGCGGCGGCGGTGGCCCTGCACGGCCGCACGGCGTCGCAGTCCTATTCCGGCACCGCCGATTGGGACGCGATCGCCCGCCTGCGCGAAGCCCTGCCCGACGTCCCGGTCCTCGGCAACGGGGACATCTGGTCGGCGGAGGACGCGCTCGCGATGGTCGCCCGCACGGGCGTCGACGGGGTCGTCGTCGGCCGAGGATGCCTCGGGCGACCGTGGCTCTTCGCCGACCTCGTGTCGGCCTTCGCCGGGGGAGACACGCGCGTCCGGCCGACCCTCGGCGAGGTCGGGGAGGCCCTGCGCCGTCACGCCGTGTACCTCACCGAGTTCTACGACGGGGACGAGTTCCGGGCGTGCCGCGACATCCGCAAGCACATCGCCTGGTACCTCAAGGGATTCCCCGCCGGCCACGAGATCCGCCACCGCCTCGCTCTCGTCGACGCCCTCGCCGACGTCGACGATCTCCTCGCCGCCCTCCCCGCCGACGCGCCGTGGCCGGGTGAGGCGGCCGAGGGCCCGCGGGGTCGGGCCGGTTCCCCTCGTGCCGTCGCCCTGCCCGAGGGGTGGCTCGAGACTCGCGACCTCACCGGCGCGGCCGCGCGCAACATCGCCCAGGCCGAACTCTCGGTCTCCGGGGGCTGAGCGCGCTCACATCGCGCCGGTGGCCTCCCCGACCGCGATCGGGCGGGAGGGGTCGCTGATCCAGTCCGACCACGAGCCGACGTACACCGGCACCGCGTCTCCGAGACCGGCCACGGCGATCCCCAGGGCCACGTGCGAGGCCTGCACGCCGGAGCCGCAGTAGGCCGCCACCGGGGTCTCCCCGTCGACGCCCGCGGCGGCCAGGACGGCCCGGAGTTCGTCACGTGGCAGGAACCGGCCGTCGGCGTCGGTGAGGGACCGGGCGGGCACGTTGACCGCCCCGGGGATGTGACCGGGGACGGGGTCGATGATCTCGTTCTCGCCGCGGTAGCGGTCGGAGGGCCGACAGTCGAGGAGCAGACCCTGTTCGGCGAACATCGTCGCCTCCCGGGCCCCGAGGACCCGGGTGATGCCGCGCCGCACCGAGAAGTCGCCCTCGTCGACGAGCCGGATGCCGGACTCGAGGGGGTAGCGCTGGGCCTTCCACTGCGAGAGGCCCCCGTCGAGGACCTGGACGTCGTACTTGCCGAAGTGACGCAGGAGCCACCAGCAGCGAGCGGCCGCGAGCGAGCCGCTGTCGTCGTAGCAGACGACCGGCCGGTCGTTGTCGACGCCGCACTCCGCCATGTCGAGTTCGAAGTCGTCGACGGTCGGCATGGGGTGACGCCCACCGACGCCGTTCGGTTCGGCCTCGCCGGCGAGGTCGCGTTTGAGGTCGACGAACACCGCACCCGGCAGGTGACCCTGCAGGTAGGAGTCGTATCCGTCGTCGGCACCCAGTGCCCATCGGACGTCGAGGAGCAGGGGCGCCTCGCCCGGGCGGCTGCGCAGCCATTCGTGCAGCTCACTCGGGGAGATGAGGGGGTGGCGATCCATGTCACGACCTTAGGTGGCGGGGAGCGGAGGTGGGCACGGAGGGACCAGTGGCACGAGGTGCGCCCGTGCGTGGATCGAGCCAGGACTCTACAGTGCCGTGGTGAGGCGATACGAGGCCGTGGATCGTGAGAGATGGGTCCCGGAGGACCCGGCGCGCAAGAACGCACACCGCTCCGATTTCGCTCGTGACCGGGCGCGTCTCCTCCATTCTTCCTCGCTGCGGCGCCTCGCGAACAAGACACAGGTCATGGAACCCGGCAGCGACGACTTCGTGCGCAACCGCCTCACCCATTCCCTCGAGGTCGGGCAGATCGGCCGGGAGCTCGGCGCGGCCCTCGGGTGCGACGGCGACCTCGTCGAGACCGCTTGTCTCGCCCACGATCTCGGCCACCCACCCTTCGGGCACAACGGCGAGGCGGCGCTCGCGCGGGAGTGCGCGGACATCGGGGGGTTCGAGGGCAACGCACAGACGTTGCGGCTGCTCACGCGTCTGGAGGCCAAGCGGTTCGCGCCGCAGGGCCGCTCGGTCGGGCTCAACCTCACCCGCGCGGCACTCGACGCGGCGACGAAGTACCCGTGGGCCGCCGGCGGGGCGGCCGAGCCCGGGGTGGCCGGGACGAGCAAGTACGGGGTCTACGAGGACGATCTCGACGTGTTCACGTGGTTGCGGCTCGGGGCTCCCGACCGTCGGCGGTGTCTCGAGGCGCAGGTGATGGACTGGGCCGACGACGTGGGCTACTCCGTCCACGACGTCGAGGACGCCGTCGCCGCAGGACGACTCGACCTCGGGGTGCTGCGCGATGGCCGTGGTCTGGCGCCCGTGCTCGAGATCGCCGTGCGGCTGTACGCGCGGGATCTCACCGAGGGGCAGATCGGTGACGCCGCGCGCCGGCTGCTCGCGACCGGCGCCGTCGTCGAGCGCAGCGACGGAGGCCGCGCCGCCCTCGCCGCTCTCAAGGACATGACGAGCCTGTTCATCGGCCGGTTCGTCAGAGCGGCGGAGGAGGCGACCCGGGCACGGTTCGGCGAGCGGCCGCTCACGCGGTACGCCGCGGACCTCGTCGTGCCGGACGACACCCGCGCCGAGTGCGCCCTGCTCAAGGGGCTCGCCGCGCACTTCGTCATGTTCGTCCCCGAGCGGGAACGTGCCCGTGACGTCGAGCGGGCCGTCGTCGCCGACCTCCTCGCCCTCTACCGTGCCGACCCCGCACTCCTCGACCCGCTGCACCGTGAGGATCACGACGCGGCCGCGGACGAGGCGGGTCGGCGCCGCGCGGTCGTCGATCAGGTCGCCGGGCTCACCGACGTGCGGGCCTGGGGACTGCACCGGTCCTGGTGCAGCGACCCGACGCTCACCTGATGACGCAGTCCCCGCGCGCGAGGCGCGGTGCCGGGGACGTCCGGTCGTCCACAGCGGGGTGAGTCGGGCGGGGTCGCAGGGCCCGGTCCGCCTAGACTCGCGGGCAGAGGAGGTCGCCCGTGGCAGGACGCATCAAGGCCGAGGACGTCGAGGCGGTCAAGGACCGGGCGTCCCTCGAGGCGGTCGTGCGCGAGCACGTCACCCTCACTCGCGCCGGGGCGGGGCGGCTCAAGGGCCTGTGCCCCTTCCACGACGAGAGGACGCCGTCGTTCACGATTCGCCCCGCGGTCGGGCGGTGGCACTGCTTCGGCTGCGGCGAGGGCGGGGACGTCATCTCGTTCGTCCAACAGGTCGATCACCTCACGTTCACCGAGGCCGTCGAACGGCTCGCCGCCTCGGCGGGCGTGGAACTCCATTACGAGGAGGGCGGCGGACCCCGCGAGGCCGGGATGGGGCGGCGCGGCCGTCTCGTCGAGGCCCACCGGGTGGCCGAGGAGTTCTACCACGAGGCCCTGCTGCGGTCCCGCGACGCCCGTGTCGGTCGCGACTTCCTGCGCGAGCGGGGATTCGACAGCGCCGCGGCGACGCGGTTCGGGGTCGGCTACGCCCCCCGCGGCGGGGAGGACCTCGTGCGTCATCTCCGCGAGAAGGGGTTCAGCGAGGAGGAGATGACCCTCGGTGGGCTCGCCGGGCGGGGGTCCCGGGGTCTGTACGACCGGTTCCGCGGACGCCTCGTCTGGCCCATCCGCGACATCACCGGCGACACCGTCGGCTTCGGCGCGCGGCGCCTGCACGACGACGACCGCATCGCCGCCAAGTACCTCAACACCGCCGAGACCCCCATCTACAAGAAGACCCACCTCCTCTACGGCCTCGACCTCGCGAAGAAGGCGATCGCGATTGGACGTCGCGCCGTCGTCGTCGAGGGGTACACCGACGTGATGGCGTGTCACCTCGCCGGGGTGGAGTCCGCCGTGGCGACGTGCGGCACGGCCTTCGGCAGCGACCACGTCTCCACGCTGCGGCGCATCCTTCGCGACGATGCCGCCGGCGGCGCCCGCACGATCTTCACCTTCGACGGCGACGCCGCCGGTCAGAAGGCCGCGATGCGCGCGTTCGAGCTCGACCAGCGGTGGGCCTCCCAGAGCTACGTCGCCGTCGCCGCCGACGGGATGGACCCCTGCGAACTGCGCCAGCAGCAGGGGGACGACGCCGTCCGACGCCTCGTCGACGAGGCCGTGCCGATGTTCGAGTTCGCCGTCCGCACGACCCTCGCGGGTTTCGACCTCGACACCGCCGAGGGGCGCGTGGCCGGCATGAAGAGCGTCGCGAGAATCATCGCCGAGATCCGTGACCCGGCGCTGCGGCCCGAGTACACGAGGACGGTGGCGGGATGGATCGGCGTCGACGTCGAACAGATGCGTGACGTCGTCGCCCACGCCCCCAAGGGCATGCCGACCATCGGTGGCCCGGGCGCCTCGCGGCGCACCGGGGCGTCGGGAGGCGACGGCCCGGCCCCCGGTGAGACGCGTGGGGGCGACGAGGGGTCCACGCTGCTGCCGCGCCCCGACCTGCGCGACCCGACCGTGCTGCTCGGGCACCTCTTCCTGCAGGTGCTCGTGCAGTTCCCGCGCCTCATCGCGCCCGAGGACCTGTACCGCGTCGAGGAGGAGTCGTTCGTCGCCCCCGCGCACCGGGCCGTGTTCCTCGGCACGCTCACCGCGCTGGTCGGCGGTGCAGCCGACCGACCGCACGACTGGGTCGAGGCGATCGTCGAGGCGAGTCCGGCGCCCGTCGACACACTCGTCGGGGCCCTCGCGATGGAGCAGATCCAGGCACGCGTCGATCCGGAGACCGGTGAGCCCGACGCCCGGTACGTCGGCGATCTCCTCACCCGGTTGTGGGAGGCCCCGCTCCAGGCGAGGATCGCCGACGCCGCGAGCGCGCTGCGTCGTGTCGAGCACGACGACCCCGCGCGGGCGCACGAGATCGCGGTCGAGTTGCAGGGGCTCCAGCTCGAGCTCGCCGAGCTGCGGCGCCGGAGGGAATGACCCGGGAAGGGCCGGGCGAGCGGACCGCCCACGCGCCTCGGCAGGCGACGACATGAGACCAGGCTTCGACGAGACGAACACGAGAGTGGGGACGCATGGCGTTCTGGAAACGACGGGAACGCAGTGAGGCGGACGTCGTGGCGCAGGGGATGCGCCGCGCGGCCGGCGACCGCGTGATGGCTGCCGCGGTCGACATCACCACGGGGTCGGTCGTCGTCGGCACGGTGCAGGAGCTCGTCGTCCTCGCCCCCGACGGCGCAGAGGTGACGCGGCACCGGTGGCTCGAGGTCGACGCGGGGAGCTGGGAGAGCACGACCGGCACCGTCTCGGTCACCTGGGTCGACGGGTCACGGGGCACGCAGTGGCTGTTCGGGCCCGACGAGCAGCGGTTTCCGATGGTGTTCCGGGACCGGGTCGAGGCGAGCCGCGTCCTCGACGCCGCGGTCGAGGACGGGGGTCGCCCGATCGGGCGGGCGGCGATCCGCAAGGACCTCCGCACCGGGGAACTCGTTCCGCAACTGATGTACGAACGACGTGTCCGACGCGACGATGCGATGGCTCACCTCGTCGCGGAACGCACCCTCGCCGAGCTCGCCGAACAAGTAGGTCTGTGACACGTTGACCAGCCGCATCGGGCCACCTGCGCCCGGGGAGGTCAGGGTCGACGCACCGATTTCACGACCGGTGCCGTTCCTTGCTACATTGTTCGAGCGCCATTCCCCTGTAGCTCAACTGGCAGAGCATTCGGCTGTTAACCGGAGGGTTGTTGGTTCGAGTCCAACCGGGGGAGCACGAGAACGGCTCCGACCTCGTGGTCGGGGCCGTTCACCGTATCCGGGCCTGTAGCTCAGCCGGTCAGAGCAGCGGACTCATAATCCGTCGGTCGTGGGTTCAAGCCCCACCGGGCCCACCGCCCCGGGAGTGGCATCCTCGCAGGTCAGGGATTCGCCATGGCCAGTCCGGTTCGAGTCGGCCCCGCCGTGCCGAGGCCCGGGAGGCGAACACGGCAGGAACGGACACTCCGGCCGGCGGCCGGCAGGGTTGGGAAGTCCGCCCACGACGTCGACCGTCTGCAGGTCCAGGCCCCACAGAGCGCTGATCGAGGCTCGGCCCGGGCCCTTGACCCTGCTCCCTCGGCGAAAGTCCTGGCCCGAACGCCCGGGCGCCGGACTCGTCCGTCAGCTCGCGACGGCCGGGCGTGCGGTCACTCCGCAGGTCTCGAGGATGATGGCGGCCACCTCGTGGTGCCGCGTGTAGTGCGGGTATTCGCCTGCATCGAGGCTCCGCACGGTCACCAGGTCGTTCTCGATCGCGAGGTCGCGTTCGCGGCGGGCGTGTTCACGGTCGAGGCCATCGGCGAGCTGGACGATGAGCACGGGCACCGAGACGCGCCGGTACAGGTTCTCGGCGGGGTAGAAGCGGTCACCCGGGTCGAAGGAGATCATCGTGAGAATCGTCTCCGGCAAGGGGAGATTCACCCAACCGCCCTCGGGGTGAGGGCGGATCGAGTACATCAGTTCGTCGCGCAGACCCCGGAATCCGATGACCCGCCAGTCCTTCGCGAGCCGCACCACGATGTGGTCGATGAGCTGGCAGGCCTCTCGGCGGGTCTGCCCGCGCACACCGAAGAAGAAGCGCTGTTCGAGCAGCTCGGCGAACTCCGGGGAGGTGTAGAAGGAGATCTCGTCCTCGGTGTTCTCCTCCGTTCGGACGCAGGCCCCACCGAGGGTCACGACCCCCGCGAACCCGTCGGGACGGACCATCGTCGCCACGAGGGCGGCGTGCGAGCCCTGGCCGAGGCTGACGAGCAGGGGGCGGGTGAGGGCGAGGGCATCGGTGACGGTGAGGATGCTCTCCCAGGCATCGGCGGCGTGCCGCATCGGCGCCGTCGAGGCGCCGTGGCCCGGTAGGTCCAGCGACACCGCGCGGACCTGCCCGCCCAGTGCCTCGGCCACGCGATCCCAGGCGACGGCGCAGAACCCGGGGGCGTGCACGAGCACGACGGCCGGACCCTGGCCGCCGTAGTCGCGGACGGCAAGGGAGCCGGTGCCGTAGGGGATCTCGTGTTCGGTGACCTTCACGCTCTCTCATTCGACACCTCGTCCCCGACCCTGACGATTTCCCGACCCCCTCGGGCACGTCGCTATTCACGAGAGCGCTCTGGTGTCAATGGAGTTCGCGATAAGTGGTGAGGGCGTCCGACCTGGTCTCTCCCGTCGTCGCGACGCTGTCGTAGGCGAGGACCGACGTGCGCGCCGCGACGTCGAGCCAGTCGGCCACGCGGGCGACGCGGTCCGCGTCCACGTCGGCGTCGAGCTCCCAATGGACGCCCAGACGCCGGTGACGGGACCGGGCCCAGGTGCTCCAGTCCGCGAGGCCGCCGGGTGCCGCGACCTGGGCCGTCCATGAGGCTCCGGCGGCGAGCGGAATGCCGACGATGTCGACGACGTCGTCGCCCGGCCATGCCGCGGCCCAGACGGCCGGGGGTGTCGCCGTGGGCACGCCCCACTCCACCGCGACGCCGGGGGTCTGCCTCACCGCAGCCGCTGCCCGTCGGAACGCGGCGGCGCTCCGCGTCGGCTCGCCGCCCTCGGCGAGGACGATCCGGACGACCGGGGATCCGCCGCGGGCGACGAGTTCCCCGAGCTCCCTCCATTCCCGGTCGTGACGCCCGGAGGCGATGTCCTCGAGGGGGGTCCGCTGCACCGAGAGCGGCACGGTCCACACGACCCGGGCGCCGACGAGGAGCCCGAACGCCTCGTTCGCCGACGTCAGCTCCTCCCACCGCTCCCCGGGCAGCGACACCTCGACGAGGTCTCGCGGCCGGACGAGTGCACCGTTCGTCGGTCCGAGATCCGCGGCCTCCATCTTGGCGCCCGAGGCCCATTGCGGTCCCGATGTCCGATCGCGACTGGCGAAGGCGACCGGCCGAGAGGCGATCGTGTCTCGAGGTGGGGGGCGGTCGACGACAGGTCCGCGGACGCCGTGCGGGGGCTGGTCGCCGGAACGCTGGACGCGCCGCGTCGGCTCGGCACGGTTCGGCAACCCGGGCGTGGGCCGCCCAGGCCCCGTCGTCATGGCGCCGTCATCGGCACCGGTGGTGAGCGGCGAGGTCGAGGTCGGCGCGGGGGTCGAGGTCGGCGCGGTCGTGAGCGGTACCGGTGAGGTGGGTGACGGCGAGGGCGGCCAGGGCACGGTGGGTGAGGGCGGGCCCGGTGAGGTCGTCGGCGGTGAGGTGCGCGACGGGGGCGGCATCGGATGCTGTGTCCGCGCTGGGGTGGAGGCACCCGGTGGGGTGCCGGTCGAGGTCGGCTGGGGTGTCGTGGTGGCGGCCGGCGACGTCGGGCGCGCCGTCGACCCCGTGACGGCGGTGCTCGGTGCCGTCGCGGTGGGCGCCGGCACGTCAGGTCGAGCGGGATCGGCGGGATCTGCGGTTGGCTGGTCCGCTCGTCGACCGTCGTCACTCGGGAAGGCGGGCATGGGCGTCGTCGATCCGCGATCCGAGGACGGAAGGTCCGATGACCTCCCGGTCGCCGTCCGGGGCGCCGTTGCGGGCGCGGTCGATGTGGGGGACGTCGGTGTCGTCGCCGGGGGGAGCCGTGTCCCGGTCATGGCGGGACTCGGCGGAGCAGGGGACCACCGACCCGTGACCGAGCCGGGCTCGGTCGCCGGGGACGTGGCCGGTCGCGGGACGGAGGCGACCGGAGGGGGCGCGCCCGGAGGGGTGCGCGGCGGGCCCGAGCCAGGCGACGGCGGGACGGGCACGGGCGGCGGGTGCGGCCGCGTCGCGACGTCGGGGGAGGAGCCTGACCTTGGCGGTGGCGGGATGAAGCCCGGAACCCCGGGTGACACCGACACCGACACCGGCACCGGCCGCCGATCCGTGGGGACGGGGATCAGGAGGGTCGCGTGGGTCCGCCCTGGCGGCGCCGATCCCCTCGAAGCTCCCTGACCCGCCGACCCCACCGGTCCCCCCGTGCCGTCCGCGGCGGGACGGGGGACCTGCCCGGTGGGGGCAGGTGACGTCCTCCCGCGTTCGGCGGGGACGCGGGTGTCCTCGTCCACGCTGCCCGTGCGGGTGAGGACGGGGATCGTCGTCGGGCTCGGCGGCGGAGTCCTGGTCGAGGCGGGTGGCGACGTGGGGGAGGGGGTGCCCGCCGCCACGGTCGTCGTCCACAGGACCGCGATCACGAGGGCGCTGCTCATCGGGGCACCGGCCCGTGGCCGCCCGCGGACTCCCAGGCGCGGCCCTCGTCCTGTCGATCGGCACCGGGGGTCTGTCTGTCGGCACCACCGGAGGGCTGGGGTTGCGTCGAGGTGCCGGGCTGCGTCGCCGCGCCCGGTCGTGCCGGTCCGCCAGGTGGTGTCGGCGGGCCGTGTGGCGTCGATGAACCCGGTGGTGTCACCCCTCCGGGGTCGTCGGTCCCGGCTCCGGTCGGTGCCGGCGCGGCGTGTCCGCCCGGAGAGCCTGAAGGCATCGACTCGGTCGCCCCCTGCGCACCGCCTCCGAGGGCGGCGAGTCGGCCCGCGAGTGCCTCGCCGGCGAGAGGGACCTGCCCGTCGGCGATGGAGTTGGCGATGTACCCGTCGGGTTCGTCGAAGTAGACGACGGAATGGACGATCCCGTCCTTGGCGTGCTCGGTCGCGAGAAAGTCCATGACGACACCGATGTAGTAGGGGTTGTCCCCGCCTCCGTGGTCGTTGCCGGGGGCAACGCCCCACTCGGGCACGGCGAACTTCTTGCCGTGGTCGCGGGCGAAGCCCACCCAGTGGGCCCACCCCTGGTCACCGTCGCGGTGCTCGGGCCACGTCGACTCGCTGTAGGCCGGCCACCAGTCGTACCCGTCGAGGGCGACGATGTCGACGACGTCGTCCCCGGGCCACGCCTTCGTGGCGTCGGCGAGGGAGTCGCCCCGGCCCTTGTTGGGGTTCCACGAGACGAGCAGGCTCGGCCCGCCCCGCTTGAGGGCGACCGAGGCCCTGCGGAAGGCCTGGATCCACTGTTCGACGTTCTCGTCGCTCGCGTGATGGTTCCAACTACCGAGGTTGAACTCCCACCCGATCCGCACGCTCGAGCCGGGGTATCTCCTCTCGATCGTCCGCCCGAGCTCCTCCCACCGGGCGTCGTACCCACCTGCGGCGGCCGTCGCCAGGTCGCCGTCGTCCTGCCACAGCGGCACACCGACATCGAGGGTGCCGTGGAAGCCCTCGGGGGCGGTGTCCATCCACCACAGGTCCATGATCGAGTCCCACGACCCGCGGGCCGGGAACACCCCGAGGACCTCGACGGGTCGGCCCACCGTCTCCTGGAACCGGGCGACCCGGTCCTTGCTGTGCGCGAAGACCCCGACGGCGAAACCGCCCGCCGCCCGGGCGTCGCGTCGGGGCGTCGTCGTCGGTGAGGTCTCCGCCTCGACCGGCGCTCCGGATCCCGCAGAGACCGGGGGTGTCGGCGTGCTCGTGGCGGCCGACCCGGCCTTCCCGTGGGGCGGGGTGACCGGGGGTGTCGTGCCGCCGTCCGCGTAGGTGGGAATGGCGGTCGGCAGGGGGGCCCACGTGCGGTCGGGATCGGAGGGGCGCGGAGTGGTCGCAGCCTCGGGCGCCGGGGGTGAGGACCTCGTCGGTACCCCGGGGGAGGGGGGAGACGGCGGGACGGGGACCGCGGTCGTCACCGGCGACTCAGCCGTCCCGGGTGCGGCGATCGCGGGTGGTGCGGTCTGTCCCGGGTAGGGCCGGGCCGGAGAGTGCTCGTCGGGCGTGACGGGGGCGAGGGGCGTGACCGCGGTCGTGGGCGCCGGCGCAGCGGCAGGCTCCGCGCCCGGGGTGGGTGCGGCACCGGGAGCCGTCGGCGCTCCCGGGGAGACGACGACGGTGATGCCCCCGTCGATGACGGGGAGGACGACCTGCACCGTGGGGACGTCGTCGGTGGGGACCGGGACGGCGTGTGCCACCCCGGCCGCCGTCAGGGTGAGGACGGCGGTCCCCACGGCGGCGACACAGCCGCGGAGGGACGGTGCCCCATGTCGGGACGGCGTGATTCGGTGGTCTCGGGTCATGACGCGCTCCTTCGCGCAGGGAGGAGATACACGGTGTCGTCGTTCCGACGTGGATCGACGCCGCCCGAGGTGTCGGCGTTCGGGGCAGGGCCCCGCACGAGGGCGCCGGCGGTGGTGAGGACCTCCGGGATCGCCTCGCCGGGCGCGATCATCCCGCGGGCGAGGGTGGGGCCGACGACGACGGCGGACCCGTCGATGTGCCCGTAGGCGCGATCGGCGGTGACGGTCCTCGTCGACCAGGCGCCGAGGTCGTCGACCCGCCCCGCACGCAGGTCGACCAGCGCCCGACCGAGGATGCCCCACGTACCCGCCGGGGACGCCGTCCACGTGAGCCGCCCGCCGGGCGGGAGCAGGACCGGGCCCCCGAAGAGGTATCGGACGTCGGTCGTGCGATCGGCGTGGGCCTCGAGAGTGGCGGTGCCGTGTGGGCCCGGTCGCACGAGAAGGACGACCCCACCGCTGTACCCCGCGACCGTCGGGGCCGGGGAGGTCGCGTTCTCCCACGGCCCGGAGGACCGGGTGGACCCGTCGGGGCCGAGGTGTGCCCATCCGGTCGGCCCGGCGACGGTGACCTGGCCGTCCTCATGGGCTGCGAGGGCGATCATCCCGTCGGGCACGGTGACGGCCGCGCGTGCGCCCGCACCGGCCGGCGTCACCTGGCGGCCATGGGCCACGAGAGGGACCTCGCCGAGGACCGAGACGACCGCGCCCGTCGGGATCTCCATCTCGTGCGGGGTGCCGTCGTCGAGGCTCCACCAGGCGAGGCGCTCACCGACGTGGAGCGCGACGACGTCCTCACCGTCGATCCGCGTGGGTGCGGGCGGTCCGTGGATCTCTGCACCCCGGGGGAGCGGCGAACGCCACCGCACCTGACCGTCGGCGGCGGAGACGAGGACGAGGGTGCGTTCCGCGGTGACGAGAGCGACGGACTCCTCCGGTGGGGCACCGACGGCGACGGCGGGGATGCCCGGGGCGAGCGGCGGCGAGGCCCACGCCGGGCCGGCCGCGTACTCGGCGGGCGGAGTTCCCGGGTACCTCTCGAGACCCGTGATCGTGCTCGCCCTCCCGGAGGAGAGCGTCGTGGCGGCCAACGCGACGACGAGCACGATGACCGTGAGGGTCGCGAGGAGCCACGGCAGGCCGACCCGGTCCACGAGGGTGGCACCGGCGTGAACCCCCCGGTGGCGGCCGAGGCCGTGGCCCGGGCGGAGGTCTCGGGCTCGGCTCGGATCCCCGGGCTCTGCGTCTCGGTGGTCGGTCCACGACGGCGTCGGTCGGCTCGACCGTCGCTGCGGCGGGACGGATCGGTCCGTGGTGAGGGGTGTGCTCATGGCGGTCTCCGAGCGATCAGGGGCGGGCGAGGTGGCAGAGAGTGGGTGCGCGGCCGCGGCGGGCGAGGACGGCGCGGCCCGGGGGCAGAGGACGCATGGGAGCGCCGGGCCAGAGCGGGCCCTCCTCGGGGTCACCGGAGAGGAGCAGCCCTGGGCAGCCGAGTTCCTTGAGACGACCCAGCACCGGGTCGTACAGGGCGCGCGCGGCGCCCCCGCTGTGTCTGGCGACGAGGAGGGCGAACCCGAGATCGTCGCCGGCTGCGAGGTAGGGCCCGAGGGGGGCGAGGGGATCGAGACCCCCACCGAGGAGGTCGGCGTCGTCGACGACGAGGACGATCCGGGTGCGCGTCCGCGGTGGCCGATCCGCCCCTGCCGCGGGAGACGACGGGGACGGCTCGCCGGCGCGGGCCCGCAGCTCCTCCGCCAGCGACAGGACGACACCGCCGGCCTCGTGCCCGCCGGATGCGTAGGCGGCGAGGCGCCCGCTCGGCACCGCGTCGATGAGGGTGCGGCGGGGGTCGAGCAGGGCCACGACCGTGTCGGGCTCGGCGAGGCACTGGCTGAGGATCGCGCGGAGCACCGATGTGCGCCCGGAGCGCCGATCACCGAGGACGAGCAGGTGAGGGCCGTCGGCGCCGAGACCGACCGGGGCGAGGTCGTCCTCCTCCACGCCGATCCACCAGCGGGTACCCGCCTCGTGCTCGCCTCCCGGCGCCGGGGTGGTGCCGCTGGTCTCGTCGGGCTCGGCGGCGTCTCCGGTCCCGACCGTGGGGCGGCGACAGGATGCCTCCGCGACCGCGAGGAGTTCGGTGAGACGCAGATCGGTGGGGAGCATGGGCACCGGCCGCGCCCGTTCGACCGACCGTTCGGCGAGATCCCGGTAGGCCCGCCGCTCACCCTCGACACCTCCGGCGGACACCGCCGCGACCTGCGCGATGCGATCCGTCGCGACGAGGGCCCGGCCCGGGACGTCCCGGGGCAGGTGCTCCGCGAGACGACGGTCGACGACGGAGTCGAGCGGGTCGGCCAGGCGGAGTTCGATGCGTGAGTGGAGGACGGTCTGGACCGGAGGACGCAGGTCGTGCCAGCGAGAGGCCGTGAGAGCGACATGGACCCCGACATCGGCGCCGCGGGTGAGGATCGCGAGCACCTGCTCGTGCAGGTCCTCCCGCGTTCGCAGGGTGGAGTACCCGTCGACCAGCAGCAACACCTCGGGGCTGCCCACGGCACGGTGGGCCGCACGACGGTCGATCTCGCGCAGGGTCTCGCGGAGGACGCGGCGGAGGAGCTCCTCGTCCCGTCGGCCGGCGATCGATCCCGTATGGGGCAACTCCTCGAGCGCGCGCAGGGCATCCCCGTCGAGGTCGACCCCGTGGACCACGAGGTCGGACACCGGGTGTCCGACGGCGAGGGCGTAGGCCAGCGTCCGCAACGCCGACGAGCGGCCACTGTCGGGTCCACCGAGGATCGCGACGTGGCATGCGCCCCGGGCGAGGTCGAGATCGAGCGGCGCCGTGCGTTGTTCCGAGGGCAGGTCCACCAGGCCCACCCGGGCGACGAGGCGACCGGGCTCGGGATACCGGCGATGGAGCTCGTCGACGTCGAGAAGCGCCGGCAGTGGCGGAAGCCAGACCGGCCGGGTGCGCGGGGCGGCGCCGGTCATGCGGGCGACGGCGGCGTGAAGGACGGTGACGACGGGCTCCCGCTCTCCTTCGCCCGCGGCCGGGTCGTGGCCCGGCTCGGCGGTCCCGCCTCGTGCCGCCAACGACGTGACGGCCTCCGGCAGCCAGTCGACGACCTCGACGGGCGACGGGGCGCGCCGGACTCCCGGCTGCGGGGCCGAGACGTAGGCGGCCTCGAAGCGCCGCATCGACCCGGTGCGCAGAAACCCCTGACCAGGCGCGGAGGGGAGCTCGGCGGCGGCGCTCGACCCGATCACGGCGCGAGATTCCTCTGCGGTGAACGTGCGCAGGGCGATGCGGTAGGAGAGGAACGCCTCGAGTCCGCGCAGACGTCCGTCGTCGAGGCGTTGCGAGGCGAGGAGTTGGTGGACGCCGATCGACCGGCCGATGCGCCCGATGGTGGTGAAGAGGTCGTGGATGTCGGGTACCGCGGCGAGCAGCTCGGCGAACTCGTCGATGACGACGAGCAGGTGGGGAAGGGGTGTCTCGCAGCCCGATCGGCCTGCAGCCCGGGCGGCGCGGTAGGCGTAGACGTCGAGAAGGTGTCCCGCGTCGTGCAGCACCTGCTGCCGGCGCCGGATCTCGCCGAGGAGCGCGCTGTGCATCCGGTCGACGAGGCCGAGATCGTCGCCGAGGTTGGTGACGAGCCCCGCGACGTGTGGCAGCTCCTCCAGGCCGGAGAAGGTGGCGCCGCCCTTGTAGTCGACGAGGATCAGGGCGAGGTCGTCGGGGTGGTGGGTGCCGGTGAGCCCGAGCACGAGGCTGCGCAACAGTTCGGACTTGCCCGACCCCGTGGCGCCGACCAGCACCCCGTGCGGACCCGATCCACCGTCTCCGGACTCCTTGAGGTCCAGGCGGGCTTCCCGACCCTCGTCGTCGCGGCCGAGGACGACGGTGAGCAGGTCGTGCTCCGCTCGGGGGCGACGCCACGCCGCCTCCGGATCGAACTGCCCGAGGTCGTCGACGCCGAGGACCCTGACCCCGGGGAACGGGCCGGTCGGCTCCCCGTCGTGGTGCCCGGTGTCGTTGCGGGAGGCGATCGCCCTCGCCGTCGTCTCGGCGAGGCCGGCGTGGACCAGGTCGGGCACCCCGTGCATGACCGTGGCGCCCCGGTGGACCAGGAACCCACGGCCGCCGTGGCCGAGGATGACCTCGGTCGTCGCGGGGTCGACCTCGAGGCGGGCCGCCTCGTCGTCGTCGAGGAGCGCGTGGACCACCCACGGACCGGTGTCGGGCGAGTGGGCCGGGGTGGGGGCGCCCGGGACCGATGGGCGCGTCGTCGATGGTGCGGTGTGGTGGGACGAGCCCGCGCCGTGCTGCTCGACCACGACGAGGTGCCGACCGCCGTTCGCCGGGCGGGCTCCCACATCGGCGAGCCGGGGCGGAGCGGAGTGGGCCGCCACGGTGTGGAGCCGCAGGCGGGCGTCGTCACCGGCGAGGTGCGGCAGCCACCGCGCCCAGGCATACGCCTCCGGGGCGGGGGTGAGCACCGTGATCGCCAGACGCTCGGGCCCGACCGCGCAGGCCGACTGGAGCAACAACGCCCGCACCACCCCCCGGACGTCCTCGGCCGGCCCGCGGAGGACGACGTCGCCGTCGGACGGATCGAGGAGGAGCGGAGCGCCCGGCAACACCCGATGGGCATGGGTGAGCGAGGCCATGGCGCGGGAGACGACGGGGTCGGTGTCGCCCTCGGGGAGGTCGACGCGGACCGGGTGGGGCGCCGTGCCCCGCCCGATCCGGAATCCCCAGGCGTCGTCGTCCGCCAGGCCGCGCCGCCGGACCTGACCGCCGAGGACTCTCGCGAGCAGCGCCACCGGGTCGGGGTGGACGTCGTCGTCGTGGTCCCGCTGCCGTCGTGAGTCCTCGCGCAGCATCGCGCGGACGTCGTCGAGGTGGAGTAGGTACTTCTCCCGCGCGAGAGTGAACCGGCGGCGGGCTCCCGAACGGGTCGAGACGTACATGCCCACCGCGCCCCCGACGGTGACGACGAGCATGACGAGCCCCGCCACCAGCAGGAGCGGGTGACCCCCCGCGATCATGAACAGGACCATGCCCACCCCGCCGAGTGCCGGCAGGGCCACCTGCACGAGGCCGCCCGCTGCGGTCGTGTCCACCGGCGCCGGGGGGCGGTCGAGCACGACGACACGTACCGGCACCCCCGGACGGGCATGCGGTGGGGCGGGAACGCGGGACACGTGGCCTCCTGACGGTCGGGATCGCTCGGTCGTCCCCACCTTCGATTCCGCGACGCCCGGCGTGGGCACCACGTCGGCCGAGCCTGGGGATACGCTCGCGTCCCCTCCCACGAAGGCCATGAGATGACTGCCTCGATCCGCCGGGTCGTCCGGTTCACCGTCCTGCTCCCCGACGGCCAGGTCGACGTCGCCGTCGCGGACGACGCCGTCGGCGCCGAGGTCGTCCGCGTCGCCCGGGCCGCCCGCGGGCCCGCGTCGCCCTCGGGACGTGCGGGCTGGGACGGGCTGCGTGACGGCGACGTCCACGGCTGGCTGCTCGTGCACCCGACCCGCGGGCCACTGCCGCTCGAGACCCCCCTGCGGGAGGCGTCGCCCGACGGCGGGCCCGGTGACGGCGCCGTGCTCTCGCTCGTCCCACGAGGACCCTCCGAGACCGCCCCGCCCGTCGACGACGTCGCCGAGCACGTGGTCGCGACGACGCACCGTCCCACCGGGGGCGTGCGGCCGACGCTCACCGGTCTGCTCTCCCTGGCAGTCCCGGGCGTCGCCGTCGCGGTCCAGTGGGCCTCGGGGCGAGACGTGCGAGACGCGGCGCTCGCCACCCTGCTCGTCGCGCTCGGGCTCGTTCTCGTCGCCCGTCGTCGGGCCGACGGACTCGTTCTGGGCACGTCCGCCGTCGTCGTCATGGCCCTGGCCGCGGCCGTCACCGCGTCGCCGAACGACCCGGTCGTCGTGCTGTGTGCCGGCGCGATCGCCACCGCCGTCGGGGCCGCGCTCCTCGCGGCGTTGGACGACCGGATGCGGAGCTGCCTCGTCGCGGCGACGGCGACGAGTGCGCTCAGCGGGCTGGTCGCCGCCGTGGGACTTCTCGGGCCCGGGGCCGAAGCGGCCGCCGCCGGGGCCTGCGCGACCCTGCTGCTCGTCGGGTCGGCCACCCGCCTCTCGCTCACCAGCTCCGGCCTCGCCCGCGTGGACGACCGGGTGGCGCGCGGCGAGCACGTCATCCCGGCCACCGTCGACGCCGCGCTCGACCGAGCCTCCCACGATCTCACCGCGCTGACCTGGGTCGCCGGCCTCTCGACGGTGGCCCTCGCCGTGCCGCTCACGTCGGCAGGCTGGTGGGGGAGCGGCGTCGCCCTCGTGCTCGCGCTGGTCGTCGCGACGCATGCCCGTTCGCTGCGTCGAGCCCGCCATGTCATGCCTCTCCTGCTCGGGGGCGCCGTCTGCGCCGTCTCGGTCGTGATGTGGGCGGCGGCACAGCGGGCGCCCGGCACCGTGGTCGCTCTCGGCGTCGCGTTGGCCGCCCTCGTCGCCGTCGCCGGGTCCGGCCCGGGAACGGTGCACCCCGTCACCGCGAGTCGCCTTCGGCGCACGGCGGACCTCGCCTGCCGGGTGGGAACCCTCGTGATGCCGTTGCTCGTCGTCGGGGTGTTCGACCTCTATCGGGTGGTGTGGGCCTGGTCGGGATCCTGAGCGGGTCCGTCGGGGAGGTCCCCGGACGTGGCGTCGGGTGACGATCCCCGTGGTCGTCCCGAAGATCCCCGGGGTCATCCCGACGAGGCCGTCGAAGGCGCCCGTGACATCCATGGACCGTAGGGAGTCGCAGGCGCCGCCGGTGTGGCGTCGCCCTGCGGGGGGACCTCCGCAGGCGCGGGCGTCGTGGCTCCCGTCGGACCGGACCCTTCCGGAGCCGGAACCGGATTCGCGCCGGACTTCGAGGCGGGTGCCGACTGCCCGGCTCCACCGGCGGAGGCCGAAGGGAGGTGGCGGTGCACCGCCGAGGCCACGCCGGTTCCGAGGAGGGCCACGAGCACGAGGGCGACGCCCGCGGCCGCCGTTCGCCAGGTGGGGCCGGCCCAGGGCGTCGTCGCCGCGCGGTCGAGGGCGCTGCACAGCCGGACCCGGCGGATGCGGTGTTCCTCGACGACCTCCGGATCCGCGAGTGCGACGGCGCCGAGCGTATCGCCGAGGGCGTGCGCGGTGACGAACCGTTCGACGCCCGGCGCCGTACCGGGCGTCGAACGGGCAGGGAGCCTGGCGTTCATGCCCGTCTCTCATCCGGAGAGCGTCGACCGGACCCGGCGTCGCATGGTCTCGACGGCCTGCGTGTTCGCGTCGAGGGCCTGGGTGATGCGGACGAGGATGTCGTGGACCTCGCGGGCCGCGCCGTCCCAGCGGCGTTGGATGTCCTGGTACAGCAGTCGTTCGTCGCCCTCCCAGCCGGCGCAGACACCCGCGACGGAGGAGGACAGGTCCTGCAGCGTCTGCTCCAGGTGCGCGGCGGTGGCCCTCAGTCCCGCCTCGGCCTGCGCGGCGGCGGCGGAGTCGTAGCTGACGATCATGGTGAGCCCCTCAGCCTCGGAACGATCCGGCGGACCAGTCGACGGAGTGCCCGACCTGTCTCAGGGCCTGCGCCTGGTCGGCCTCCCCCGTGTCGTAGACCGTGGCCGAGGTGGCGATGCGGGTACGGATGTCCTCGAGTGCCCGGTTGAGTTCGGTGCCGGCGTTCTGCCAGCGCGCCTGCACCTCGCTGAACGAGGCGAAGGAGGCGCCCTTCCAGACGCCGGGCAGGGTGGCGAGGGAATCGCCGAACCTCTGCAGCGCCGCGTTCATCGCGCGGTGGGTCGTGTCGAGGTTCGCCGCGTGTCGTGCGACCGCTCCGTCGGCGACGGAGTAACGACTGCTCATGGTCATGGGGTCCTCCGGAAAGGGTGGTGGGACCCTTCGACGCTAGGAACCCCCGGAGGTGCGGAGCATCGCTCGTCCCCCGGCTGTGGACGATCCCGGAGTCCGCCTCGGGGTTGGGGACGGGCGGGACACCCGACGCCCTCGCGCCGTTCGGTGCCCCCTGGCCGTTCCCCTGCCCGCGGGCGGATGAGGACGGTCGACTCGGTCGATTGTTCGAGTGCGCACGGCAGCACCTGCGATGACCGCAATGTGAGACGCGGTCCTTTGGGGACGCAAAGTCTCAGTCATCGTCCTTTCAAACGGGCCGAGATCGTCCGTCGGGCGTCGCCGCATCCGGCAGTGTGTGCGTCCATGAGCCGTTTTCCCCTGAACGGTCTCGCCCGCCCGATAGCGACCGCCGCCTTCACGGCTGCTCTCGTCGCGACGTCCGCCGGCCTGACCGCACCCTCCGCCGCCGCCAAGCCCCTGTCGTCCGTCGAGCGGTTCGCCGCCGAGGTCGAGGCCCATCGAGATGACGCCGTCGGCTGTCGCCTCACCGAGACCCCGGGCAGCCGGGGTCTCAAGCAGTGGCCCTCGGCCATCCGCTCCCGCGTCGCCGCGCAGTACGGCGTCACGAACATCGGTGGTTACCGGCCCGGCTACGGCCGGAGTGATCACCACAGCGGGCAGGCCATCGACGTGATGATCCGCGGCGAGTCCGGCACTCGGATCGCGGACTGGTTCCGCGCCAACGCCCGTGACCTCAACGTCAAGTACGTCATCTGGCAGCAGGGGTACTGGCACCCCGGGATGACCGACTATCGCCCGATGAAGGATCGCGGAAGTGAGACCGCCAACCACTGGGACCACGTCCACGTGTCCTTCCACCGCGGTTCCGGGACCTGCCCCGCCCTCTGACTCATCACCTCGGCTTCACCGGAACGGCCGACGACCCGGCATCCCCCATGGGTGCCGGGTCGTCGGCCGTGTCGGCGCCGTGAGGCATCGGGGACGGGCTCGTCCTCAGGCGTCGGCGAGCGTGAGCCCGATCGTCGAGAGCAACTCGTAGGGCGGGATCTTCGTGCCGCCGGAGGCGATCGCGAGGAGGGCCGAGGCGAGGCTCGCCATCGCCGAGGTGAGGATGAGCGGGTCCTGCTCCTCCATCTCGTCGCGGAGCACGTCGACGTACTCGTTGACCGTGCAGCCCCCGTCCATGCTCTGCAGGCGCGCCGTGAGAATGGCCATCGCGCTCTGCATCCCCGGCGCCGGCGTCGTCACGTTCTCGTTCATCGGTGGTTCCCTCCCCGTTCGGGCACTCCGTCATCCCCATGCGGTCGCGGTCGGTTCGCGCAGCCCGTCGAGATGACAGTGAAGCGCACGTCTTGATCGAGTGTCCAGCAAGGGTCGGGGCGATGGGATGCAACAGGACATCCGACCTGGTCGGACGTCCGGGAACGGTGTTTCCGACGGATGGGGAGTCCCCCGGGACTTGAGGGAATCTTGACCCCGGGTGGGCTTGGTCGTGGCGCGGCCCTGGGGCACAATGAAACGACATCGATGGGATTTCCCGCCGATGCCTCACGAGCAATCGAGAACGCGTACCACCGACACGCACCACCACATCGTCCGGCCGTGAGGCCGGCGCCATAGTTCGGCGTCCATCGGGCCCCGCGGTCCGGCGACGCACTGCTCGTCCGAGTCCTGCCATCGAGGTCGTTGGGGAAGACGTCCCTCACACGCAGGAGGTCCGGATGTCTGTCGCGCCGTCGACGTTGATGACCACCGGGATGGTGTTCGTTCACTCATCCCCGGTGGCGCTGTGCCCACACATCGGGTGGGCACTCGAAACCGTGCTGGGTCAACCCATCCGTCTGGATTGGCAGCCCCAGCCGCTCGGTCGTTCTCTCATGCGCACCCAGTTCGCCTGGGGCGGTGAGGCGGGCACCGGTGCCCGTCTGGCCAGTGCCATGCGCGGGTGGGAGACCGTGCGCTTCGAGGTGACCGAGGATGCGAGTCCCGGGTGCGACGGGTCGCGCTGGTGCCATACCCCGAGCCTCGGGATCCACCACACGTGGCTGGCCGCCAACGGTGACGCCGTCGTCAACGAGGACCGCCTCCGCGCCGTCCTGCGTTCCGCCGACGGTCCCGCCCTGCGCGAGGAGATCGACCGCGCCCTCGGCACGGCCTGGGACGCCGAGCTCGACCCGTTCCGGCATGCCGGCGACGGCGCCCCCACGCGCTGGCTGTACCGCGTGAGCTGATCGCTCCGCACGGCGGAGCATCGGGCGTCCCTCCTGCGTGGGCGCCCACCTCGGGCCACGTCGAGGATCTGCGGACCGACCCATGGGGATGGGGCCGGTCCAGGTCCTCACGCCGCGAGGTCGCGACGGCCGGGCGTTCGGCGATCCACGGCGATCGGCACCCGGTGACGCGCGGTCGTCGGCGAACTCGGTACGGCGATGAGGCCGTTCGGGACCCTCGGGGGATCCCGAACGGCCTCGTCGTGTTCGGTGGGTGTGGGTCGGCGCGACCGCCTCCGGCGGGGCGATCTCCACCGGCGGCGCGATCTCCACCGGCGGCGCGATCTCCCCCGGCAGCGAAACCGCCGTGTCGCGCGTTCAGGCGCTGCGGAAGGCGAGGGCGACGTTGCAGCCCCCGAAACCGAAGCTGTTGTCGAGGGCGACGATGTCACCCTCCGGGAGGGGCCGGGGGGCGCCGGCCACGACGTCGAGGTCGATGGCCGGGTCCTTCTCGTCGAGGTTGATCTGCGCGGGCGCGACACGCTCGGTGAGCGCCTTGACGGTGAAGACGGCCTCGAGGGCCCCGGCGGCGCCGAGGAGGTGGCCGGTCATCGACTTGGTCGCGCTCACCGCGAGCTGGTCGATGCGGTCGCCGAACGCGGCGTGGATCGCCTTGCACTCCGCGATGTCACCGACGGGGGTGGAGGTCGCGTGGGCGTTGATGTGGACGACCTCGCGGGGGTCGATGTCGCCGATCTCCATGGCCTGACGCATCGCCGCCGAGGCGCCGAGTCCCTCGGGCTCGGGCGCCGCGGCGTGGTAGGCGTCGTTGGTGAGCCCCGCGGAGACGAGTTCGGCGTAGATCCGGGCACCGCGTGCCTTGGCGTGCTCCTCGGTCTCGAGGACGAGCATCGCGGCGCCCTCGGCGATGAGGAACCCGTCGCGGTCGACGTCGTAGGGACGGGAGGCGCGCTGCGGTTCGTCGTTGCGGGTGGAGAGTGCCTGCATCGCCGCGAACCCGCCGATGGGCAGCGGGTGGACGGCGGCTTCGGTGCCACCGGCGACGACCATGTCGGCGCGTCCCTCGCGCAGGGTGCGGATCGCGCTGCCGATGCCCTCGGCGCCGGAGGCGCAGGCGCTCACGGGTGTGTGGCCTCCGCCGCGGGCCTTGAGGTCCATCGCGACGGCGCCGGTGGGGGAGTTGACGAGCAACATCGGCACCGACGTCGGCATGACGCGGCGCGGTCCACGGGTGCGCAACGCCTCCCAGGCGGTGATGAGGGTGTCGATGCCGCCGATCCCGGAGCCGATGGCGACGGCGAGGCGCTCGGGCTCGATCTCGGGGGCACCCGCATCGGCCCACGCCTCGCGCGCGGCGATGAGCGCGTATTGGGCGCAGGGGTCTTGACGACGCACCTCGACGCGGGGGAGGACGTCTGCCGACGGCACCGCGAGGGTGGCGCCGATCGAGACCGGCAGCGAGAACTCGGTCACCCAGTCGGCGTCGAGCGTGCGGGCGCCGGACGTGCCGGACAGCAGCGCGTCCCACGTCGAGGGCACGTCGCCGCCGAGGGGGGTCGTCGCGCCGAGGCCGGTGACGACGATGCGTGCACGGGTGGTGGACATGGTGGGTTCCTCCTGCGGAGACGTGCGGGATGCGGAGACGTGCGATGCCGGGGGCGCGACGCGGTGCGCCGCCGGGTCGGGTGGGCCCCGACCCGGCGGCGACGGGGTGCGTCAGGCCGCGACCTGGGCGTTCTTGACGTAGTCGACCGCGTCCCCGACGGTGCGGAGGTCCTTGACGGCCTCGTCGGGGATCTTGATGCCGAACTTGTCCTCGGCCTCGACGACGATCTGCATCATTGAGAGCGAGTCGATGTCGAGGTCCTCCTGGAAGGACTTGTCGCGCTCGACGGCGTCGGCGTCGATGCCCGTCTCGGCGTTGATGATCTCGGCGAGGCCGGCGAGGATCTCCTGGTCGGAAGCCATGGTGTTCTCCTTCGTGTCGATCTGTCGGTGGTGCGGGTGGTGGGTCGGTCGTGCGGTGTCGTACGTGTGGACCCGACGTACGGCGGGAGTCAGAGGGCCCGGGCAGCGCCTCGGGAGGCAGCAGGTCCCCGGTCGCGGTGAACGGCGTGAGGCGTGGTCGTCACGGGACGCGCACCACCTGACCGGCCCACGCGAGCCCGGCGCCGAAGCCGAGGAGCAGGGCGAGGTCGCCGCTCTTCGCCCGGCCCTCGCGGCGGAGCCGGGCGAGGGCGAGGGGCACGGAGGCGGCCGAGGTGTTGGCCATGTCGACGAGGTCGTCACGGGCGACGATCACGTGCTCGGGAAGGTGCATCCGCTTGACCATCGCATCGATGATCCGGACGTTGGCCTGGTGAGGGACGAAGACGTCGAGGTCCTCGGCGGCGATCCCCGCGGTGCGGAGGACCTCGCCGGCGACGGTGGCGACGTGTGTCACCGCCCACCGGAACACTGCGGGTCCCTCCATGCCGATCGAGGGGAACGGGGCGAGCTCCGAGGGGAGTTCGCCGGTGTCGCGCATCCCCTCCCAGTCGTGACGGACCGCGGTCCAGTCCCGGGTCTGGGCGATCTGCATCGCGCCCGCGCCGTCGGCGCCGAGGAGCGAGGCCGAGATTCCGGGGGTGTCCGACGGCCCGACGACCGCCGCGGCGGCGCCGTCGCCGAAGATGAATGCGGTGGTGCGGTCGTGGGGGTCGCGGAAGTCGGAGAACTTCTCGGTGCCGATGACGAGGACGTGGGTCGCGGACCCGGCGCGGATGGCGTCGTCGGCGACCGCGAGGCCGTAGCAGAACCCCGCGCAGGCGGCGCCGACGTCGTACGCGGCGGCGCCGGTGGCTCCGATCTCGTGCGCGACCATCGGCGCGGCGGCAGGCGTCTGCCAGGGATGGGTGATCGTCGCGACGAGCACGAGGTCGATCTCGGTCGGGGCGAGTCCGGCGTCGGCGAGCGCGGCGCGCGCGGCCTGCGCCGACATCGTCACGACCGTCTCCTCGGCGGAGGCGAGACGGCGGGCGGCGATGCCGGAGCGCTCCTGGATCCACTCGTCGGTGCTGTCGATCGCCTCGACGATCTCGCTGTTGGGGACGACGTGGGCCGGGCGGAAGTCACCGAGCCCGAGGATGGCGGTGAACTCGTGTCCGTGTCGCTGGGCGAGGCGGACCTCGCTCACGGCTGCCCGTTCCGGGCGCCCGCGCTCACCGACACCGGTGGCGCGTCGCCGGCGTGCTCACGGACGAACGCCCGCGCCTCGTCGAGGGAGTCCGGTCCGGCGAGGGCGCAGAGACCCACGCCCTTGAGTCCCCGCTTGGCGAGGCCGACGAGGGTGCCGGAGGGAACGATCTCGAGTACGCCGGTGACGCCGAGGGCGGCGAACCGCTCCATGCACAGGTCCCACCGAACGGGGTTGCGCACCTGGTCGACGAGGCGCTGGACGAGCTGCCGACCGGAGGTGACGGGCTCACCGTCGCGGTTGGAGACGATCGGCACCGCCGGGTCGGCGACATGGGTGGTGCGGGCGGCCGCGGCGAGGGCGTCGACCGCGGGGGCCATGTACCGGGTGTGGAAGGCCCCGGCGACCGACAGGGGGATCACCCGCGCCCGGGCGGGGGGCGCCTCACCGAGCGCGGCGAGGGCGTCGAGATCGCCCGCGGCGACGACCTGACCGGCGCCGTTGACGTTCGCGGGCGTCAGACCGTGGCCCTCGATCGCGTCGAGGACCTCCTCGGGGCGGCCGCCGAGGACGGCGCTCATGCCGGTGGGGTGGGCGTTGCTCGCCTCCGCCATCGCGCGGCCGCGGACCCCGACCAGCGACAGCGCGAGGAGGGGCGCGAGGGCTCCGGCGAGGGCGGCGGCCGTCACTTCACCGACGGAGTGGCCCGAGACCGCGGCGGCCGGCGGGGTCGGCAGCTGTTCGCTGCCCCCGTCGGGGTCGAGGAGCGCCGAGTAGCTCAGCAGGCCGCCGGCGACGATGAGGGGTTGGGCCACCGCGGTGTCGCGGATGGTGTCGGCGTCGGAGGTCGTTCCGTGCGCCACGAGGTCGACGCCGGCGGCGTCGGAGTAGGACTCGAGCCGAGACCGGAGGCCGGGCAGCTCGAGCCAGGGAGCGAGGAGGCCGGGGACCTGGGAGCCCTGTCCTGGGCAGACGATGACGAGCACCGGACCAGCCTCTCGGACGAGCGTCCGCCGGTCAGTCTCCGACGCTGACAACTACCAGCCGGTCTTTTGGAGGAATCCTCCAATGCTGGTGTGACGCAACCGGGGCAGGGGCGATCGCGGGTGCGCGGGTCCACGGGGCGGCCACGGTGGGCGTCGCCGCTCTCGGGGCGGCCGGGAGGGGGCCGTGGCGGCGGCGGGGTCAGACGTCGCCGCGGGTCGTGCGTCTGAACCGCTTCTCGGAGGCGGAGAGTCGGCCGAGGGCGATACCGATGGCGAGGATGTGGGCCTCCCGGGGTGAGGTCGGGTCGTACCCGAGGAGGTCGCCCACACGACCGAGGCGATAGCGCACGGTGTTGGCGTGGACGAACAGCGCCCGCGCGGTCGCCTCGAGCACACGACCGCAGGCGAGGTAGGTCTCGACGGTCTCGAGCAGCTCCCCTCCCGCCGCCAGCAACGGGCTGAAGGTGCGCTCGACGAGCTGCGCGCGGGCGGGGCGCTCGCCGAGGAGGACCCTCTCGGGAAGGAGGTAGTCGGCCTCGACGACGCGAGGTGCACCGGGCCAGGCCGGCGCGGCCAGCAGGCCGGACATCGCCGCGCGGGCCGAGCGTCCCGCGGCGAACAACCGGGGGACGACGGGCCCGACGACGACGGTCCCCTCGCCGAAGTGCGGGGCGAGGGCGGCGACGGCATCGGCGACGTCCCGCCCGCCGAGAACCGCGACGAGGGTCCGGCCCTGGACGCCGAGGAGACAGGCGAGGCCCTGGCGCGCGGCGACCCGGCGGACGGCGTCCATCTCGACGTCGACCCGCTCGGGGGTGGGGCCGACGGCGACGAGCACCGGTGCGGTGTCGGCCCAGCCGAGGGCGTTGGCGCGGAGCGCGACGTCCTCGTCGGCGTCGCCGCGCAGGAGGGCGTCGACGACGAGGGACTCCAGCCGCGCATCCCACGCACCCCGCCGCTCGTAGGCGTGGGCGTAGACGTGCGCCGCGGCGAACGCGACCTCGCGCGAGTAGCGCAGGACGGTCTCGGAGAAGGCGGCCTCCTCCCCGGGCGCGGCGATGTCGTCGACCTTGGACTCGACGACCTCGAGGACCCCGCGGATGAGGTCGAGGGTCTGCGACAGCGAGATCGACCGTGTGAGCTCGGTGGGCGCCGCACCGAAGACGACCGACCGCAGCCGGGCGCTCTCGTCGATGCCCTTGCACCACCGCAGGAAGGAGGTGAGACCGGTGTGGGCCACGAGGGACACCCACGAGCGTTCCTGAGCAGGCAACGCCCGGTACCAGGGGAGGGTGGTCTCGAGGTGACCGTTCGCGGCGGTCGTGAGGGCGCCGACCGAGCGCTCCAGGCGCTGGATGGTCTCCTCGCCGCACCTCGGCTCGCACATGGGCGTCACCCTAACCCTCGAGCCCGACCGCCGGATCGCGCCGTCGTCCGCCGTTCCCCGCCCGCCGTCCCCGCACCGTTTCCCTCGCCGCCATCATTCGTCAGGCGCTTGTGAACCCGCTTGTCCCGGAAAGGGTGTGAGATCGCGTTCATGACCCGAATCGGTATCGCCGCTGTCACCGCGGCCATGTCCCTGTCCGTCCCCCTCTCCGCGGGCATGCTCGCCGTTCCCGCCCACGCCACCCCCTCGGACCGCGGCGGCCGAGCGGACGCACGGTCGGCGACGGCGTCCACGTTCGACGGCGCCGAACGCGCCCACGGTCGTCGAGGACACCCAGGACGTGAGGGGCACCGGGCGAGGACCCGGATGCCCACCCCACTCGTCGTCGCGCATCGGGGCGCCTCCGGGTACCGCCCCGAGCACACCATCGGTGCCTACGAGTTGGCCGTGGCGATGGGGGCGGACTACATCGAGCCCGACCTCGTCATGACGAAGGACGGCGTGCTCGTCGACCGTCATGAACCCGAGATCTCGGGCACGACGAACGTCGCGGACCACCCGGAGTTCGCCTCGCGGCGCACGACGAAGAAGCTCGACGGCGTCGACGTCACGGGCTGGTTCACCGAGGACTTCACGCTCGCCGAACTCAAGACCTTGCGCGCCAAGGAGCGGCTGCCGAAGGTGCGTCCTCACAACACCCTCTACGACGGCCGCGAGCAGGTACCGACGTTCGAGGAGGTCCTCACCCTCCGGCGCACCCTCGAGAAGAAGTACCGCCGACCCATCGGGATCATCCCCGAGATCAAGCACTCGACGTACTTCCACGACCAGGGCCTGAACCCGGAGAAGCCGTTCGTCGAGCTCGTCCGCGCCCACGGCCTCAACCGCAGGTCCGCGCCGATGTGGCTGCAGTCCTTCGAGATCACCAACCTCAAGCAGGTCCGCCGCTTGGGGTACAAGGGCAACTCGACCTTCCTCGCCTGGACGGGGGAGGGCCCCCTCGACGGCCCGTACGACCTCGTCTCCAAGGGGGATCCGCGCAGGTACCACGACTGGATGACGCCCACAGGCCTGAAGGAGATCTCACGGTTCGCCGACGGCATCGGCCCGGAGAAGTTCTTCGTCATCCCCAAGAAGCCCGACGGCACGCTCGGCGCCCCGACATCGCTCGTGGGCGACGCCCACCGCGTCGGCCTCAAGGTCGTCCCGTGGACGTTCCGCAACGAGAACCAGTTCATGGCGAAGGACTTCTGGAACGGCACCGACCCGAACGCCTACGGCAAGGCCATCGACGAACAGGTCGCCTATCTGCGTACGGGGATCGACGGGCTGTTCACCGACAACCCCGACACCGGCGTCGTCGCGCGCGAGGAGTTCCGGTCCCGCCCGTAGGACGACTCCGCAGCCCGGCGCCCGCCACCGCCTCGAACCGGAGAGTGCTCCCCTCGGTTCGAGGCTGTGGCGGGTCTAGGGGAGGGTCGGGTCCGCGGTACCGACGGCCCTGGGCCGGCGGCGCATCGTGGCGATGCCCAGGACGGTCGTGGCGACGGCGAGCGCCCACCACCAGCCGGCGGAGGACTCCGGGTCGAACAGCCGAGGAGTGGTGAGGATCAAGCCCGTCGCCACGATGACGAAGCAGACGATCGAGACGAGGAACGCCCTGGTCGGGGTGTCGGTCAAGGTCAGCCTCCGATCTGCGATGTGTCGGGTCGGGCGGTGCGGGTGGTCCGATCCACCTGGTCGGGTCAGCTCTCGCCGCCCGCGTTGCCGGAGTCCCCGGCGGTGACGTCGAGCAGGCGGTACTTCTCGGCCGCCTGCGCGGGCACGGAGGCGTCGATCTCACCCCGGGCGGCGAGCATCTGCAGGGCCCGGACGACCATCGACGGACCGTCGATGTGGAAGAACCGGCGGGCGGCCTGCCGGGTGTCCGAGAAACCGAACCCGTCGGCCCCGAGGGAGGAGAAGTCACCGGGGACCCAGGGGGCGATGAAGTCCTGCAGTTCGCTCGCGTAGTCACTGGTGGCGACGACGGGGCCGGGACGGTCCTGCAGGCAGCGGGTGATGTACGGGGTGCGCTCGGGGGTCTCCGGGTGGAGGAACTTCTGCTCGTCGCAGGCGCGGGCCTCGCGCCGAAGCTCGCCCCAGCTCGTCACGCTCCACACGTCGGCGACGACGCCCCAGTCCTCCTTGAGGAGCTTCTGGGCCTCGAGTGCCCACGGCACACCCACGCCGGAGGCGAGGAGCTGGGCGCGGGGTGCGGAGTCGGCGTCGTCGAGTCCGTCGCCGTCGCCGGCGCGGAACAGGTACATGCCCCGGAGGATGCCGTCGGCGTCGACCTCGTCGGGCTCGGCCGGCTGCTGCATCGGCTCGTTGTAGACCGTGAGGTAGAAGATGACGTCCTCGGGGTCCTCCCCGAACATCCGCTCCAGGCCGGACTCGACGATGTGGGCGATCTCGAACCCGAACGCCGGGTCGTAGTGCACGACGGCGGGGTTGGTGTGGGCGAGGATCGGCGACTGGCCGTCCATGTGCTGCAGGCCCTCACCGGTGAGGGTGGTGCGGCCCGCGGTGGCGCCGATGAGGAACCCGCGGGCCATCTGGTCCGCGGCCGCCCAGATGCCGTCACCGGTGCGCTGGAAACCGAACATCGAATAGAAGACGTAGACGGGCAGCATCGGCTCGTCGTGCGTCGAATAGCTCGTCCCCGCGGCCGTGAACGCCGCGACCGAGCCGGCCTCGTTGATGCCGAGGTGGAGCATCTGCCCCTGCACCGACTCCTTGTACGCGAGCATGAGGTCCGCGTCGACCGCCGTGTAGTTCTGGCCGTGCGGGTTGTAGATCTTGCTCGTCGGGAAGAAGCTGTCCATGCCGAACGTGCGGGCCTCGTCGGGGATGATCGGCACGACGCGCTTGCCGAACTCCTTGTCGCGCATGAGGTCCTTGAGCAGCCGCACGAACGCCATCGTCGTCGCCACCTGCTGCTTGCCCGAGCCCTTCTTGAGCGAGCCGTAGGCGGAACTGTCGGGCAGGTGGATGTGCTGCTGACCCGAACGCCGCGCGGGCACGTGACCGCCGAGCTTCTCGCGACGCTCGAGCAGGTACTGGATGCGCTCGTCCTCCGGCCCGGGGTTGTAGTAGGGCGGCTGGTACGGGTCGGCCTCGAGCTGCGCGTCGTCGATCGGGATGTGGAGGGTGTCGCGCAGCGCCTTGAGGTCGGCGAGCGCGAGCTTCTTCATCTGGTGGGTCGCGTTGCGGCCCGCGAACGAGGAGCCGAGGGTGAACCCCTTGATCGTCTTGGCGAGGATGACCGTCGGCTGGCCCGTGTGGCGCATCGCCCGGTCGTAGGCGGCGTAGACCTTGCGGTAGTCGTGACCACCGCGACGGAGCTTCCACCAGATGTCGTCGTCGGTCCAGTTCTCGACGAGCTTGCGGGTGCGAGGATCGCGCCCGAAGAAGAAGTCGCGGACGTACTTGCCGTCGTTGGCCCGGAACGTCTGGTAGTCGCCGTCGGGCGTGGAGTTCATCAGGTGGACGAGGGCGCCCTGGCGGTCGGCGGCGAGGAGTTCGTCCCAGCCGCTGCCCCAGATGACCTTGATGACGTTCCAGCCGGCACCGCGGAAGAACGCCTCGAGCTCCTGGATGATCTTGCCGTTGCCGCGTACGGGGCCGTCGAGTCGCTGCAGGTTGCAGTTGACGACGAACGTGAGGTTGTCGAGCTCCTCGGTGGCCGCCCACTGAAGGGCGCCGCGGCTCTCGACCTCGTCCATCTCGCCGTCGCCGAGGAACGCCCACACGTGCTGGTCGGAGGTGTCCTTGATGCCGCGGTTGTGGAGGTACCGGTTGAACTGGGCCTGGTAGATCGCGTTGATCGGGCCGAGGCCCATCGACACCGTGGGGAACTGCCAGAAGTCCGGCATGAGCCGCGGGTGGGGGTAGCTCGGCAGCGCGAGGGGGCGGCCGTCCACGAGGTGGCTGTGCTCCTGACGGAACCCGTCCATCTGCGCCTCGGGGATGCGCCCCTCGAGGAACGCGCGGGCGTACATGCCGGGAGAGGCGTGGCCCTGGAAGAAGACGTGGTCGCCGCCGCCCGGGTGGTCCTGTCCGCGGAAGAAGTGGTTCATCCCGACCTCGTACAGCGTGGCGGCCGAGGCGTAGGTCGAGATGTGGCCACCGACGCCGATGCCGGGGCGCTGGGCGCGGTGGACGAGCACGGCGGCATTCCACCGAATGAGACGACGGAACGAGCGCTCCATGTCCTCGTCGCCCGGGAACCACGGCTCCTGCTCGATCGGGATGGTGTTGACGTAGTCGGTCGTCGTGAGCGACGGGACACCGACCTGGCGCTCCCGGGAGTGCTGGAGCAGGCTCAGCATGATGTACCGGGCACGCTGGGGGCCGTACGTCTCGATGAGGGCGTCGAGGGACTCGTGCCACTCCTGCGTCTCCTCCGGATCGATGTCCGGGAAGTTGCTCGGTAGGCCGTTGATGATCGGCCCTGCATCATCCGGTCGCACGTGGGGGTCCTTTCTGCCGCTGACGGTCGCGGTGTGAGCGACCTTCGTCACAGTCACCATAGTTGTCCCGCGGCCGTGAGCCGAGGGCAGGGGATCCGCGTCCGCGCCGGGTGCGGTCGGGATTCGCCTCCCTCAGGCGAGCCCCAGGCGTTCGGCGCCCTCGTAGACGGTGAACCGGGGCGGGCGCAGGAAGCCCACGAGGGTGAGCCCGGCACGGCGCGCGAGCTCCACGGCGAGGCTCGTGGGCGCCGAGACGGCGGCCATGACGGGGATCCCCGCGAGCACGCACTTCTGGACCAGTTCGAAACCCGCCCGGCCGCTGACGACCAGGACGTGTCCCGCACGCAGGTCCCGTCCCTCACGCGCCGCCCAACCGACGAGCTTGTCGACGGCGTTGTGGCGCCCGACGTCCTCGCGCACGCAGAGCAACTCGCCGTCGGTGGTGAACAGCGCGGCGGCGTGGACGCCCCCGGTGCGGTCGAAACCGTGTTGGTGGGCGCGCATCGTGTCGACGAGGCCGCAGAGGACCTCGGGGTCCACCCGCACGTCGCCGCCGCTCGCGCGGAGATCGGGGGTGTCGGCGTGCATGACCGCCTCGATGCTCTCGCTGCCGCAGATGCCGCAGGCACTCGAGGTGTAGTCGTGGCGCGCCGACACTCCGTCCGACAGCTCGACCCCGGGGGCGAGGGTCACGTCGACGACGTTGAACGTCGGGGAGCCGGACGCATCGACGTCGGTGCAGTGCATCATCGCCGCGACGTCCTCGGCGCGGTCGATCGCCCGTTCCGAGAGCAGCCAGCCGAGCGCGAGGTCGAAGTCGTCTCCGGGCGTGCGCATCGTCGTCGTGAGCGCGACGCCGCCCACCCGCACCTCGAGGGGTTCCTCGACGGCCACGGTGTCGGGTCGGGGGCGTACGGAGGGTGCCGTCTCGCTCATCTCGACCCGCAACGCGGGGGTCCGCCCTGTCCGTCGACCCACTGCCCTCGTCCTCGTCCAGGGGCGCGTTCGCCCACACGGCTGGGTGGAAAATCCCCTGCCCGGCGGCGGGACGTGCTTGCAGAAACGCACGTGAGCCGCTGCACTAGTGTCGAAACGGTACATCGGGACGGCCAGGCCGCCCACTTCAGAGAGGTTGATGCGCGTGGTTGGCACGTCCACGGCGGGTCCGGTTTCCAAACTGGGCTTCACCGAAGGCCAGGTGGTCCTCGAGCTCGGGTACGACGACGACGTCGACGACGAGCTTCGTTCACAGATCGAGGAGGTCGTCGGAGGACGCCTCGAGGACGAGGACTACGAGGAGGTCGTGGACGCGGTGCTCCTGTGGTGGCGCGACAACGACGGTGACCTCACCGACGCCCTCGTCGACGCCCTCGTCACCCTCGAGGACACGGGCTTCATCGTCCTGCTCACCCCCAAGGTCGGCCTGGCGGGGAACGTCGACCCCAGCGACGTGGCCGAGGCCGCCGACACCGCGGGTCTCCACGCCTCGGTGAGCGTCAACCTCACCCCGGAGTGGTCGGCCACGCGACTGGTCGCACCCAAGACCGCCCGGCGCTGACCCGGGGCCACGACCGGGCGTCATCGGGGTGACGGCGCGCGGCGCGGTGGCTTTCCTTGGCACACTGGGGCGATGACTCCGCTCTCCGTGGGTGCCGTGGCGCCGTCCTTTGCGCTGTCCAACCAGTTCAGCAAGGTCGTCACGCTCGAGGAGTTGACGGCCCATCGAGCGACCCTGCTCGTCTTCTACCCCTTCGCGTTCTCGGGGATCTGCTCCGGTGAGCTGCAGGAGATCCGCGACGACCTGGCGAGGTTCCAGAATGAGCACGTGGGCACGGTCGCGCTGAGCTGCGACCCGATGTTCACGCTGCGCGCGTGGGACGACGCCGAGGCGTTCTTCTTCCCGCTGTTGTCGGACTTCTGGCCGCACGGCGCGGTCGCCCGGGACTACGGGGTGTTCGAGGAGTCCGGCGGGTTCGCGACGCGCGGGACGTTCCTCGTCGTGCCCGACGGCACGATCGCGTGGTCGCTCGTCACCGAGCCGGGCGAGAGACGCGACTTCGCCGGGTTCCACTCGACGATGGCGTCGCTCATCGGCGCCTGAGCGGGCGGCCCGGGTCAGGGGCGTCGCAGCCTCGCGGTCACCCCGGCGTGGTCGGTGCCGGAACGTGGACGATTTCCTCGTCGGCGACGGCGAAACCGTGGGCGAGGACATGATCGATCTGGACGAACGGCGGAATCCGTGACACCTGCGGCCAGGTCGGTCGCCACGGCCACGGCGCGCGGGGGGACAGACGCCCGGCGACCGGGGAGCGCGGGTCGGCGGCGGTGGACGGCATGACCGCCACGCCAGGCTCCGATCCTCGATGGACCTTGCGCGGAACGAGCCACGCCGCGTCGCCGTCCGCGACGGGACACCGGAGATGTCACAATGGCCGGGCTCATCCGGCGTCACGGGTGGCAGGGCCTGTAGCTCAGGTGGTAGAGCACCGCGTTTACACCGCGGGTGTCGTCGGTTCGAGCCCGGCCGGGCCCACGCATCGGCCCCGGGGCACTGCGCACCCCGAACCGACGCCTCACACCGGAGCCTCCTGGTGCGAGGAGTCGGTATCCGGTGTGCAGCGCACGTCCGACCCAGGAGCGCGCGTGGGGGGCGAGAATCACCGACGGCGGCCCACCGACGCGTCGTCGGCAGGGCGGGGCGACGGGAACGAATCCACCTCAGCGGGAGGGCAGATGGCCGGCGACACACCCACAGCGACGTCCGGTGGTGAGGACCGGTCGCGGTTCACCCGCGCCGAGGACAGCGTCACGCTCGGGGCCGTCCTCGAGGTGCTCGAGCGGTTCTACCCACCGGACACGGCGCAGTCGTGGGACCGGGTCGGGCTCACGACGGGCGACCCCGAGCAGCCGATCCGGCGCATCCACTACGCGGTGGACCCCACCCTCGCGGTCGTCGAGGAGGCGCGTGACGCCGGGGCCGACCTGCTGCTCACCCATCACCCGCTGCTCCTGCGCGGGGTGCACTCCGTGGCCACGACGAGCGCGAAGGGCGCCACGGTCACGGCGCTCGTCGTCGCCGACATCGCGCTCTACTCGGCGCACACCAACGCCGACGTCGCCTGGCCCGGCGTGTGCGACGCCCTCGCCTCCGCCTGCGGTCTGGACCGCGTCGACACGCTCACGGTCGAGGAGGGCGCGGACCTCGGGCGTGTCGGTGACCTGACCGAATCGATCTCCCTCGGTGACCTCGCGCGTCGGGTCGCCTCCCGTCTGCCCGCGACCGCCGGGGGCATCCGGGTGTCCGGCCCGCCGGGGGCACCGGTGCGGCGGATCGCCGTCCTCGGTGGGGCGGGGGATTCGCTCTTCGACGCCGTCCGTTCGTGCGGAGCCGACGTCTACGTCACCTCGGACCTGCGGCACCACCCCGCCCTCGAGGCGCGCGAGGAGGCCAGGGGCGGCCCGCCGTACCTCGTCGACGGCGGTCACTACGCGACCGAGTACCTGTGGCTCGCCGACGTCTCCACCCGCCTGCGTTCGGCGCTCGCGGCACTCGGTGACGCAGGGGCGTCGATCGAGCACCACGTGAGCACGCTCGTCACCGACCCGTGGACCTTCACCGTCGGCGCCCGCGACCTCGCCGACGTCCTCGGCGACTCCGCCGCCTCCGACGTCTGAGGACCACCACTGACCGGTTCGCCGACCGGTGCGCCCGAGACCCCCCGGTCCCGACCGTCGACCTCCGCCCGCCCGACCCGAGAGGATCCACCGTGAAGGCCGATCCCAGCCTGCAACACCGCCTGCTCGATCTGCAGGAGGCCGATACGCGTGAGGCGCAGATCGCCCACCGGCTCGCGACCCTGCCGGAGCGGGCGGCTCTCGACGCGATCACCGCAGACCTCACCGCGCTCGATGCCGCGATCGCCCGCGCCCGCGCCGACGCGGAGGGCATCGGGCAGGAGCTCAGCGCGGCCGAGGGGGAGGTCGAGGCGGTGCGCACCCGGGCCGCGCGCAACCGCGCCCGGCTCGACGCCGGTCAGGGGTCGGCGAAGGACCTGCAGGCCCTCACCCAGGACCTCGAATCGCTCGCGCAGCGGCAGCACGACCTCGAAGAGGTCGAGTTGGAGGTCATGGAGCGGGCCGAACAGGCCGAAGCGGGCCTGGCCGAACTCGAGGGCGCCCGAGGGCCCCTCGTCGCCCGGCAGGACGGGGCCCTCGCAGCGACCGGGACGGCCACCGCGCAGCTCGAGGACGAACGCTCCCAGGTCGCGGCGCGCCGAGCGGGGATCGCAGCGGAGATCCCGGCCGACCTGCTCGCGCTGTACGAGAAGATCCGCGCCACGTCCGGCTCCGGCGCCGCCGCGCTCCGGCAGCGTCGGTGCGAGGGCTGCCACCTCGAACTCGGGGCGAGCGATCTCGACCGGGTCGCCCGCGCAGCCGAGGACGACGTGCTGCGGTGCGAGGAGTGCCGCCGGATCCTCGTCCGCGTGAACGAGTCCGGGCTGTGAGCGGGGTGCGTCGTCTCGTCGTCGAGGCCGACGGCGGTTCGCGCGGCAACCCCGGCGTCGCCGGCTTCGGAGCCCTCGTCCGGGAGGAGCGCCGGGTGCTCCGCGAGCTGGCCGCGCCGCTCGGGCGGGTGAGCAACAACGTCGCCGAGTACACCGGCCTCATCGTCGGTCTGCGCGCCGCCCACGAGGAGGCGGCCGGTGAGCCCGTGCGGGTCGAGGTCCGGATGGACTCCAAGCTCGTCGTCGAGCAGATGAGCGGCCGGTGGAAGATCAAGCACGCCGACATGCAGCGGCTCGCCGTGGAGGCCCGGGAGATCGTGCGGGCGATCGAGGCCGATGGCGGGTCCGTCTCCTACGAGTGGATCCCCCGCGCGCAGAACAAGGCCGCCGACGCCCTGTCGAACGAGGGCATGGACGGTCACCACGTCGACCGGGTGCCCGGGGCAGCGCCGGGCGGCGGGAGCGGTCCGGCGGTGCCGGACGGGGGGGCCGTGCCCCGTGACGAGGCCTCTGCCGTGGCCCCGCCGCCCGGCTGGCGTGACGGGATCGGTGGCCGGGCGGCGCCGTCGGAGGCCCCAGAGGCGACCGGCCCCTCGGCTGCCGCGGACGAGGTCGCTGCCCCGGTGAACGAGAACGAGGCGCGGGCCGAGGACGAGGCGGGCGTTGCGCAGGTCGACGACGCCGAGGCCGCCGCCCCGAACCGCGCGGCCGCGGCGATGCGGACCCGCGGGTCGGCGGGTCCGGCCGCTCCCGTCTACGCGACCGACCCCGGCGACGCCCCGGTCCGGAGCAGGCGCAGCGCGATCGCCCCGGCGAGCACCGCCGGCCCCGATCTGTCCCCGCCGGTCCGGATCGTCCTCGTGCGTCACGGGGTCACGGAGTACACCCGGCACGGACGTCTCGACGGCCGCGGCGGCGGCGACCCGGCCCTCACCGCCGAGGGGATCGCCCAGGCCGAGGCCGCGGGTCGGGGTGTGGCGTCGTTCCTCGGGCGGGACGGCCTCGTCCGCGTCGTCACCTCGTCGCTGCAGCGCGCCCGGCAGACGGGCGAGTACGTCGCGGCCGGGCTGGGCGTCACGGCCGAGGCGGAGGCCGACCTCGACGAGCTGTGCTTCGGGGCCTGGGAGGGGCGCACCGTCGCCGAGATCACCCGAGAGGATCCCGCGGCCCTGCAGCGTTCCCGCACGGCCGAGGACGTGCCGCCCCCCGGTGGGGAGAGCTACGCGCAACTCGCCGAGCGGGTGCTGCCGGCCGTCCGTCGCCTGGTCGACGAGGTCCGTGACGACGCCGCCGCCGTCGCGGCCTCCACGGATGCTCGCGCCGGCGGTCCTCGCTCGGGCGATGGTCGGGCCACGCGTGCCGGGATCGGGGGGCCCTCGGTCTCGCCTGCGCTCGTCCTCGTCACCCATCGAGGACCGATCGGTGTCATCCTCGCCGACGTCCTCGGGATGGATCGTCCCCACGTGTGGCGTCTGGCGTCCGCGCCGTGTTCGCTCACCTCGATCCGGTCGTGGCGGGACGGGGGAGTGGTCGTCGAGTTCGTCAACGACACCTCGCACCTCCGGTGACGCCCGCCACCCCGTCGCACCACGCCCGGTGACTCATCGCCGACATCCGCGCAGGTCGTGGGGGCATCGACGAGGTCGCCTCGCGGGACGCGACGGAACGGGAGCGCCGTGAGGGGGCGTCTCCTACCCTGGGGCCATGCCGCTCCCCAGCTACCGCCTCGCCGGTGCCGACGACCACACCGGCGCCGTCGAGAACGCCCTCGCGGCGATCCGCGCCGAGTTCGACGTGCCCGACGGCTTCCCGCCCGAGGTCGAGGCCGAGGCGCGAGAGGCGGTCGGTCGGGCGCAGGATGCGGCTGCCGCCCTGCCGGATGCGACCGACCTGCCGTTCTTCACCATCGACCCGGCGGGCAGCATGGACCTCGACCAGGCCATGCACCTCGAATCCGACGGCGACGGCCACCGGGTGCGGTACGCCATCGCGGATCTCGGCGACGTCGTGCGTCCGGGCGGGGCGATCGACACCGAGGCCCGTCGCCGTGGACAGACCCTCTACCTGCCCGACGAGACCGCACCCCTGCACCCGCGGGTCCTCAGTGAGGACGCGTGCAGCCTGCTGCCCGGGGTCGAGCGGGCCGCCTACGTGTGGGATCTGCGCCTCGACGCCGCCGGTGAGCTCCGCGAGGCGCATGTGGCCCGGCAACGGGTGCGCAGCCTCGCCCGCTACGACTATCAGCGGGTGCAGGCCCTGCTCGAGGGTGGGGGCGAGGCGGTCGACCCCCGCACCGACCCGCAGCTCCCCCTGCTCGCCCGGATCGGCGAGCTGCGTGCGGAGGCGGAACGTGCCCGCGGGGGTGCGAGCCTCGAGCTGCCCGACCAGGAGATCGAGAAGCAGGCCGACGGCACCTACCTGCTCACCTACCGCCCGCTCGTGCCGGCGGAGGTCCACAACGCCCACGTCTCCCTGCTCACGGGCATGGCCGCCGCGGACATGATGCTCGCCGGCGGTGTCGGTGTCCTCCGCACGATGCCCGCGCCGGTGGAGAAGGACCTCGACCGCTTCCGTCGCCAGGCGAGCGCCCTCGGCATCGCCTGGCCCGAGTCGATGTCCTACGGCGAGTTCCTCCGCACCCTCGACGGGGCGAACCCGACCCACCTCGCGCTCGTCCATGCCGCGACCGGTCTGTTCCGCGGCGCGGGCTACACCCCCTTCGACGGGACCCCACCGGAGCGCCCTCTCCACTCGGCCATCGCCGCGCCGTACGCGCACGTCACCGCCCCGCTGCGGCGCCTCGTGGACAGGTTCGGTCTCGCGGTCTGCGCCGCGCTCGATGCGGGCGAGGAGGTTCCCGCCTGGGTTCGTGAGGCCCTGCCGGAGCTGCCGGAGATCATGGGGGAGAGCGACCGCAAGGCGGCGGCGGTCTCCCGCGCGTGCACGAACGCCGCCGAGGCCGCCGAACTCGCCCACCGGGTGGGGGAGAGCTTCGAGGCGGTCGTCGTCGAGGACCGCGGGGAGAAGGGACTCGTCGTGCAGCTCGCCGAGCCGGCGGTCGTCGGTTCGGCGGACGGTCGGGCAGAGCTCGGTGCCCGGGTGCGGGTGATCCTTCGTGAGGCGTTGCCGCAGGAGCGGCGCGTGCGCTTCGAGGTCGCCGGGACGCCGAGGGACTGACGCCGACGACGGGTCAGTGCAGCGAGGCGAGCACCAGGTCGGCGAGCGCGGCGGCCCCGCGGGGCGTGGGGTGGAGGCCGTCCTCGACGTGGTCCGAGGTGTCTCCCGGTAGGCGCGCGAGGTACTCGAACCATCGCACGAGTTCGACCGTGCCGACCGCGGCCGCGCGTTCGAGGGCGAGACCGAGGACCGCAGAGTTCCTCATGTCGGCGGCCGGGGCGCTGGGGCGGCTCACGAACGGGGTGACCCAGAGGAGCCGCCGTCGACCCACGATCTCGCGGGCCCGGTCGACCTGCTGCTCGAGCTGCCATGGATCGAAGATGTCGTTGCTGCCGCACACGACGAGCACCGTCGGCGCGAGTCCACGCTCGGCGGACGTCCGTGCCAACGTGTCGAGGGCGGCCGGCGTGGGCCGACCGTTCCACACGTCGTAGGAGAGCGGGCGCCCCGACACGCGGGCCCGCAGGGCGGGCAGGAGACGAGCGCCGATCGAGTCGCCGAGCAGATGCACCCCGTCACCGGTGGCCGCGGCGAGGTCGGTGGCGGCGTCCGAGGCCTCGTGCCCCGAGGCCTGCCAGTGCCCGATCGCCCCCGAGCTCCGGGGCTCGTCGGGAGGGGACCCCGCGGCCGGCGGCGTCGGCGTCGGGGGGAGACCCGCCTCGTGACGTCCGGCGGGTGCGGTGGACGTCGCGGCGGCCGGGTCGGCCACCCATCGCCCCGCGAGGAAGGCCCCGGCGCCGAGGCCGCCCAGCAGCAGCACGGAGCGGCGAGACGCCTCCCCGCCCCGGGGCCTGGGCCTCGCGCGCATCGACAACCGACCCGTCCTCATCGGGGATCCCATCGACCCCGAGCACGCCGACTCAAGGACGTGGGACGCGAATCTTCACGCGCCGGAACACGATCCACGCCACGCCGAGTATCGACGTCGAGCTGAGGTCGAGGGCTGGCCACCATCATTCTCAGGTCGAGGTCTGAGCTCTGACAGCCGAGAGTGCGGTTCGCAAGACACCCGTCTCGTGCGGATCTCGGCCCGGTCTCGACTCTCAGGCCGAGGGGTTCCTCTCAGGCCGAGGGGTTCGACGCGTCGGTCGGCGTGGCCTGCGTCGCGCGAGTGAGGCTCCGGACGATGTGGGGCAGGGTGAGGCGCGCGAGGGCGAGGAGGTCGTCCTCCCCGGCGAGCATGGCGTGCTGGATCGAGCGGGAGGTGATGGCGGAGATGCACTCGGCCATCGCGTCGAGGTCGATGATCGGCTCGAGCCGGAGGTGATGGAGCCCGATGGCGAGGATGTCGGCGATCCGGGAACGGAACATGCGCTCGGCCGTGGCGGCCACGCGTGTGAAATCGGGGGTGCGCAGGGCGAGCAGCATGATCTCGGCCTGGAGGAGGAACAGACCGCGGTCCGGCTCCTGGGCGGCGAGCAATGCGTCGATCGTCGCCTCGAGGCTGTCGGCCCCGTGGATGCCCGACTCCTCGTGCATGGCCCGGAAGACGCGCTCCTGCTCGCGTTCGACGAGTGCGAGGACGATCTCGTCCTTGTCGGCGTAGTTGGAGTAGAAGGCGCCGCGGGTGAATCCGGCGGCCTCGCAGATCTCCTCGACGCTGGCCCCGTGGTAGCCCTTGGTGCCGACGACGTCGCGCGTGGCGTCGAGAAGACGCTCGCGGGTGGCCTGCCTCCGGGTGGAGACGGCCCGGTTGGTCTGCGACGATGACTCCCGCGCCGGCGCGGTGCCCGTGCCGCCGAATGCCGCCATCGGTAGGGCCTTTCTTGCGCATGAACGTCCTGCTGTCGACTTCACGATACAGGATCGTATCGAGTACAGTCGTGAATCGAATACGACCCTGTATCGAATCGCCTGCGGAGGAGCCGCCCGTGTCGACCTACCTGTTCGAGCTGGGTCAGGTCTGCTACCGGTACGCGGGCCGGGTCCTCGGTGCCTGGCTCGTGATCCTCGCGTTGCTCGGCGCCTCCGCCGGGCTCCTCGGCAAGGGCACGAGTGAGGTCTACGAGGTGCCGGGTTCCCAGGGCCAGGAGGCCCTCGACGCCCTCGAGGGCCGGTTCCCGGAGTTGAGTGGAGCCTCGGCCCAGATGGTCGTCGTGGTCCCGCCGGGTCGCACCGCGACGGACTCGGGCACGCGCGCCGACGTCAGCGCCCTCGTCTCGCGCGTCGAGAAGATCGAGGGCGTGGCCGAGGTCGCCGACCCCTATGACGAGGACGTCGAGGGTGCGCTCAGCGACGATCACCGCGCCGCCCTCGTCAACGTGCAGCTGGACGCGCAGTCCGTCGACGTCCCCCGGGAGACCCTCGACGAGTTGACCTCCTCGGTCGATCCGCTCCGTGCCAAGGGCTACACGGCGGAGGTCGGGGGGTCGGCGTTCATGGCGGCTCCGCCCGCGATCTCCGTCACCGAGGTCATCGGCCTCGGGGTCGCGTTGCTCGTCCTCTACCTCATGTTCAGGTCGATCCGCGCGGCGGGGCTCCCGGTCATCTCGGCGCTCGCCGGGGCGGGGGCCACGGGCGCGATCATCATGACGGCCACCGCCGCGGTCGCGGTGCCGGGGACCGCGCCGCTGCTCGCGCTCATGATCGGTGTCGCCGTCGGCATCGACTACGCGTTGTTCATCCTCGCCCGCCACCGCGAGCAACTGGCGACCGGCACCGACCCCGAGGAGTCCGCCGCGCTCGCGATCGCGACCGCCGGCGGGGCGGTCGTCTTCGCCGGTCTCACGGTTCTCATCGCCCTTCTCGGGCTCTCCCTCGCGGGCCTTCCGTTCCTGTCGACGATGGGTGTCGCCGCGTCCGGTGGCGTCGCCGTCGCCGTCCTCAGCTCGATCACGCTCCTGCCCGCGCTCATGGGGCTGCTCGGCGCGCGCCTCACCCCCCGGGCCGCCCGGGTCCACGGCCGTGCCGACCGCGCCGACGGCGACGGAGGGGGTGTCGCCGGTGAGGGTGACGCCGGTGTCGAGGATGACGCCGACGGCGCCGGTGGCGGTGATGACGTCGACCACGGCGTGCACCAGAGCCGGTGGGCAAATCGCTGGGTCCGCGCCGTGACGAAGGCTCCGCTCGTCACCGTCGTCGTCGTCACCGCGGCCCTCGTCGCGCTCGCCGTGCCCGCGCTCTCTCTCCGCCTCGCGCTGCCCGACAACGGTTCGATGGCGGTCACCGAGTCGCCGCGTCGGGCCTACGACCTCGTCACCGAGCACTACGGCGCGGGTGACAACGGGCCGCTGCTCATCACCGCCGACATCATCAAGTCCGAGGACCCGGTCGCGCTCATGGACGATCTCGAGAAGGAGATCGCGAAGATCCCCGGGGTCGACCGCATCGCCCTGTCGACGCCCAACCGGAACGCCGACACCGGCGTCGTCGTCGTCATCCCCACGACGGGCCCGACCGAGGCGCGCACCGCCGATCTCGTTCGCGACCTGCGCGACCGCCTCCCGGATCTCGAGAACAGGTACGACACCCACCTCGCGGTCACCGGTCACACGGCGATCCAGATCGACGTCTCCGACCGGCTCGCGCGGGCGACGGTGCCGTTCGCGCTCGTCGTCATGGGGCTCTCACTGCTGCTGCTCACGATCGTGTTCCGCTCGCTGCTCGTGCCCTTCATCGCGACGCTGGGATTCGTGCTCTCCACGAGCGCGGCCTTCGGCATCATCGCGGGCGTCTTCGAGCACGGGTGGTTCGCCGATCCCCTCGGGGTCACCCGCCTCGGACCCATCATCAGCTTCATGCCGATCATCGTCATGGGCGTGCTGTTCGGCCTCGCGATGGACTACCAGGTCTTCCTCGTCTCGCGCATGCGGGAGGCGTACGTGCGGGGCGCCTCGGCCACCGACGCGATCGTCGGCGGCTTCACCTCCTCCGGTCCCGTCGTCGCGGCCGCCGCGGCGATCATGGTCGCGGTGTTCGCCTCGTTCGTCCCGCACGCCGACGCCAACCTCAAGCCCATCGCCCTCGGCCTCGCCGTCGGCGTGTTCCTCGACGCGCTCGTCGTCCGGATGATCTTCGTGCCCGCCGCGCTTGCGTTGTGCGGCCCCCACACGTGGCGTTTCCCCGCGTTCCTCGACACGCGACTGCCCCACGTCGACGTCGAAGGAGGCGTCGTGCAGGACCACCTCGAACGCACCCGCGAGGTGCGCGAACACCCGGATCGCGTCGTGGAGGCCAGGAACGTGACGATCCGCGGCGCCCGAGGCGTCGTCGTCTCCGACCTCGACGTCGAGTTCGACGAGCCGGGCGTCTGCGTGATCCAGGGCCCGGACGGCTCCGGCAAGACCTCGATCCTGCTCATGCTCGCCGGTCGGATGAAGTTCGAGTCCGGCGTCGTCGAGGTCGCCGGGTACGTGCTTCCCGAGCAGGCGCCCGCGGTGCAGCGCCACGTCGCCCTCGCGGAGATGCCGGGCATCAACGACCTCGAGAACTCCCTCACCCTCTCGGGACACATCGCCGAGCGTCTGTCCTCCCGCACGCTCATGCCCTGGGCGCGACGCAAGGACATCGACGCGGTGATGGACCGCTTCACGGCCGCACTCGTCGCGGCCCGCCAGATCAAGGGCGCGGTCGTGCCTCGCACCCATGTCGAACCCACCTGGTACGTCGGTGACCTCAACAGCGTCGAACGCGAGCTGTTCGGGGTCGTGCTCGCGCTCACCGAGGGGCCGCGGATCCTCGCCATCGACGAGAACGGCGAACTGCGCTCCGACGCCGACCGGTGGGCCGTCGTCGCCGGTGTCGGTCACCTCGTGCGGGCCGTCCGCGAGACCGGCCACCCGTTGTCCGTCATGGCGACCCGCACCGCACCCATCACCCCCGAGAACGTCGCGAGACTCGCCGGGGTCCCGGTCGAAGAGGTGCGGATCGTCGAGGTCGGTCGTGGTCAGGTGGCGGGCGCGGGCCCGGTCGAGGACGCCCGCATGGTGCCGGCCGCCGGGGGAGGCAGGACCCGCGACGATCTCCGCGCGGACGCCGACCACGACGACGACCGCGCCGACGATGCCCGCGACGACGATGCCGGCGTCGACGACGACCGGAACGAGGGTGCCGTGTCGCGGGAGTCCGTCATGCAGCACGCCGGAGGGGAGACCGTCGACGATCGCCCCGCCGACGAGGCCATGCCGCACACCCGGCGGGGGGCGCGCACCGACGGCGAGGCGGTCCGGCCCCTGGTCCACCTGCGCGACTCCCGGGAGGCCGACGGCGGCGACCCGACGCGCACCCGCATCCTGACCGCGGTCGACGACGACGCCGACCGACACGGCGACCACCCCCTCGATCGACGCATCGATCGACCCGCCGACGGCGACGAGGCCGACCCCGACGATCTGCACCATCACTCTTCGAAGGTGATCCCGTGATGCCCTTCCTCCCCTCCCTGTCCAGCGCGGAGTTCCGACGATTCTCCGGCTCCCTGTTCAACCGCATCGTGCTCGTCGCGATCATGACCGTGCCCAGCCTCTACGGCGGTCTGCTCGTGTGGGCCAACCGCGACGTCACCACGCACCTCGACGGCATGCGGGCCGCCGTCGTCAACCACGACGAGATGGTCGAGGTCAAGGGCTCGGACGGCAAGAAGCAGCCCGTCATGGTGGGGCGACTCGTCGCGTCCAAGCTCACGACGAGCACCGATCAGCAGAACCTCGACTGGGAGCTCACCGACGACGAGAAGGCCGACGCGGGACTGAAGGACGGCACCTACTACGCCGTGCTCACCATTCCCAAGGGCTTCTCGAAGGCGGCCGTCTCGACCCAGCACGCGGACTCGGTCCATCAGGCGACGATGGACCTGCAGACCAACGACGCGGTCAGCTACCTCTCGGGCAACATCGCGGCCACGATCGGCCGCGTCGTCGCGGGGGAGGTGGGCAGCCAGCTCAGCGAGCAGTACCTCGACAACGTCTACATCGGTCTCAACACCGTCAAGGAGAACCTCACCGACGCCGGTGAGGGCGCGGGCAAGCTCGCCAAGGGGTCCAAGGACCTCTCCGGTGGCGCCTCCCAACTGGATCAGGGGACGCAGCGGCTCACGGTCGGCCTGTCCGATCTCGCGACCGGGGCCGACCGGCTCGCGTCCGGCACGGGGGACCTGTCCGGTGGTCTCGGCCAGCTCTCTGGTGGGGCGAGCACGTTGGCCACGGGTGCAGGAGCCGTCGCCAACGGCAACAAGCAGCTCGCCCAGGGGCTCTCGCAGCTCAACTCGGCCACGTCGGCGCTTCCCGACCAGGTGGGGCAGTTGTCTGCGGGCGCGACCCAGCTGGCCGACGGCAACCGTCGACTCGCCGAGGGGGCCACGGCGCTCAGCGACGGCCTCTCGCGTGCCCAGGCGCCGCTGTCGGAGCTGCCCACCCAGACCCGGGCGCTCGCCGACGGCGCGACGACGCTCGCCGACGGTGCCACCGCCCTCGGTCAGGCGGGGCAGCAGCTCGCGCCGGCCGCGGCCGAACTCACGAAGGGTGCAGCGGGCCTCGAGGCCGGTGCCGGTCCGCTCGCCGCCGGCCTGACGCGCCTCTCCGAGGGGGCGCAGACGGTGGCGACGGGCGCGAACGACGTCGCGACGGGAGCCCGGAGGGCCGCGGACGGCACCGCGCAGTACACCGGCGCCGTCTCCCAGCTCGCCCGTTCGTGTGAGCAGTCGGGCGCGGACCCGAAGTACTGTGCGCAGCTCGCCGCGGTCGCCGAGAAGGGCCCCGAGGTCGCCGAGGGATCCACGGTCGTCGCGGCGGGGGCCGAGCGGCTCGCCGGTGGGGCGGCCCCGGTCGCCCAAGGCGCGGGTCAGCTCGCGACGGGCGCCCAGGCCCTGGCCGACGGTGCGACGAAGTTCGCGGACGGCGCGACGAAGTACGCGGCGGGCGCCACCCAGGTGGCCGAGGGCGCGACCCGACTCGGTGCGGGGGCGGCGCCGCTGCGCGACGGCCTCGTCAAGCTCGCCGACGGCGTGCCCGCCCTCGCCAAGGGCATCGGCGACGCGGCGACCGGCGCCGACCGCCTCTCGACCGCGGCCGGTCAGCTCGCGACGGGCGCGGGGAAGCTCTCCGACGGTCTGGATCGGTTCGCGGCGGCCACACCCAAACTCGTGGGCGGCATCCAGAGTGCGTCGACGGCCGCCGACCAGCTCGCCGACGGGTCGGCGAAGGTCGCCGGCGGCGCGGTGGGCCTGTCCGGCGGTGCCAAGGACGCGGCCGAGGGCGCGAACAAGCTCGACGACGGCGCCCAGAAGCTCGCCAAGGGCAGTTCGGACGCGCACGACGGGGCCAAGAAGCTCAACGACGGCGCCGGCAAACTCGCCGACGGGAGCAAGGAACTCGCGAAGGGGAGCGGCGAGCTCGCCGACGGTCTGCAGAGGGGGGCCGAGAAGGCGCCCTCCTTCACCAAGGACGAGCGCAAGGACCTCAGCGAGGTCGTGGCGGACCCCGTCCACGCCGACGTGAGCCGCCTCAACGCCGTCCCCGGGTACGGGCACGGGCTCGCGCCGTACTTCATGTCGATCGGCCTCTGGGTCGGTGCGATGGGCATGTTCTTCGTCATCCGGCCGCTGCCCAAGCGCGCGATCGCCTCGACCGCGGCGTCCTGGCGGGTCGCTCTCGCGGGGTACGCGCCGCCGGCGCTGCTCGGCATCTGCCAGGCCGTGCTGCAGGTCCTCGTCGTGCGGTACTGGGTCGATCTCGACGTGGCGCACCTGCCCGCCCTGTTCGCCCTGGCGATCCTCACGTCGTTGGCGTTCGTGGCGATCAACCAGGCCCTCGTCGCGGCACTCGGCACCAAGGGGCGCTTCGTCGCCCTCATCCTCGTCGTGCTGCAGCTCTCGGCGGCGGGGGCGACGTACCCGATCCAGACCTCGCCCGGGTTCTTCCAGGCCATGCACCCCTGGTTGCCCCTCACTTACGGGGTCAACGCGTTCCGCTCCCTCATCGCGGGGGGTGGGCTGCACGTCGGGCCGGCGATCGCCTCGCTCGTCGCGTGGATCATCGTCGCAGGCACGATCACGGTGCTCTCCGCCCGCTCGCAGCGCATGTGGACCCCCCAGCGCCTCCGTCCGCACCTCGCCCTCTGAGACGCAGCGCCGCCTCGACGACGCAGCCGCCGACCCCGGCTCGGGGGACGGCGGCTGCGGCGTCGCGTCGTGGCATCGGGGTGGGTGAGGGCACGCGGACCCGTCGGCGAGAGCGGTCGAGGTCTGCGTCAGAGGTGGGGTGCCTTGCGCGATGTCGCCGGCGAAGTGGGCGGCGCGGTAGCCGGGTCACGGAGACGACACGGCAGGCCGGACGCCGGAGAAGCGGATGAGTCGGCCGATACGCCGGGTTCTGTCGTTGAGCGGCCATCCATCTAGGCCGTACGTTGCCGCACGGCTCGAGCGACCTACCCGTGTGCTCGGGCGGGCCGCCCTCATGCGCACACTGTCTGGTCTTGCTCCGGGTGGGGTTTACCGAGCCGCCCCCGTCACCGGAGGCGCTGGTGGTCTCTTACACCACCGTTTCACCCTTGCCCACGCCTGCTCCTGGTGGAGCGGTTCGTGGGCGGTCTGTTCTCTGTGGCACTGTCCCGCGGGTCACCCCGGGTGGCTGTTGGCCACCACCCTGCCCTGTGGAGCCCGGACGTTCCTCGGCGGCGATCCGAGGATCACCGACGCGACCGCCTGGCCGACTCATCCACGGACCACTCTACCGGCACCGACCTCCGCGACCGTGACGTCGGCTGCGGGAGCGCAGCTCACGGCGAGGCGCGCGGGGTGACCGAGGCGCGCGGGGTGACCGAGGCGATCAGCGCGGGGTGAGGTGAAGGAGTCGCCCGCGCGGTCCGTCCGTGAGGAGCCACAGGGTGCCGTCGAGACCCTGTTCGACCTCGCGGATGCGCTCGCCCATGTCCCACTGGTCGGCCTTGGCCGCCGACGTGCCGTCGAGGTCGACGCGGATGAGCGCCTGGCCGGAGAGCGCGCCGAGGAACGCATCGCCGGTCCACTCCGGGAAGGCCGTGCCGGTGTAGAGGAGGAGGCTGCCGGGGGAGACCGACGGGGTCCACCACACCTTCGGGGCCACGAAGGAGTCTCCGGCCGTGTGGTCGGGGATGTCCTTGCCGTCGTAGTGGGACCCGTTGGAGGCCCTGGGCCAGCCGTAGTTGCCGCCGCGCTCGACGAGGTTGAGCTCGTCGCCGCCCTTCGGTCCCATCTCGCTCGCCCACAGCCGCCCGTCGGCGTCGAAGGCGAGGCCGAGGACGTTGCGGTGGCCGTAGCTCCAGATCTCCGCCGCCTGACCCCCGCGGTCGCCGAACGGGTTGCCGTCCGCCGGGCTGCCGTCGAGGTCGAGCCGCAGGATCGAGCCGAGGTCGTTCGCGGTGTCCTGCGCGGGATCCATCTTCTGGCGGTCTCCGGAGCTCACGAATAGGTAGTCGTCATCGGGGCTCACCGCGAGGCGGTGGCTGTAGTGCCCGCGTCCCGTCGTCGGCTCCTGACGCCAGATCGGCCGAAGATCCTCCAGCCGCGGTGTTCCCTCGGTGCGTAGCCGCGCACGTCCGACCAGGGCGCCGGCTCTCCCCTCACCGGCTGCCTCGACCCAACTGAGGTAGACGGTGCCGTCCGTGGTGTAGGTGGGGCCGAGGACGATGTCGCCGAGTCCGCCCTGGCCCTCGTGCAGCACCGTCGGCGTCCCCTCGACGCGACGCTTCTCCCCGGAGGTCACCTCGACGAGAGTCAACGCGCCGCCGCGCTCGGTGACGAGGGCCTCCCCGGACGGGAGGAACGTCATCGCCCACGGCTCGTCGAAGGTCGTCACCTCCTCGACGGCGAACGGCGGCGTCGCGGCCGTCTGAGAGTCGTCGGTGCCGGTGCCGGTGTCGACACCGGTCTGGGGCGACTCAGGAGGCGGCGTGGGGTGGGGGGAGGAGGCACCGCAACCGACGAGGAGGAGGGACAGGCCGAGGGCGAGAAGCGAACGGGCCGACATGCACCAACCCTACGGAAGGGTTCCCGTGCCCGCCCGGTCGAGACTGTCCACCGAGGTCGCGGCGACGCGGGCCGGGCGCGACGTCCTCCGCAGGGTCGTCACGGCGTGGACACCGAGCCACAGGAGCGCGGGCCAGGTGGTGACGCGCTCGAACAGCCCGCCGAGGCGCATCGCCTCCATCCACAGGGTGAACCCCCCGCCCGTGACGAGGGTGACGGCGCCCACGAGGACACCGACGGCCGCCAGGCGAGGTCGGGTCCGTCGGAGCGCCACGGCGGTGAGGACGTGCGCGAGCGGCTGGGCGAGGAAGACCGGCGTCGAGGCGAGGGTGTGCAGCGCGAGATCGACGTCGACCGGGACGAGCCCGGTGAGCGCCGTGCTCACGCCCGCGACGACCCACAGCGTGACGAGAAACCCGCGCAGCCGTCCGCGGGGGAGCAACGGCGCGGTCAGCACGGCGCCCACGGCGAGAAGTACCCCGGAGACGACGAACGAGGCGTTCATCAGCGTGTGGGCCGGGGAGCAGAGGAACACCGGCCCGAGGGGGTAGGCGAGTTCGCCGCAGGACCGCACGCCGAGATCGCTGATCGTCGAGCGGAGGAGGTCGTACGGCATGGCGCCGGTCGTCCGGACGACCGCCGCCACGACGAGCTCGACGACGATCGCGGCCGGCAGGCACGCCCATGCGAGGAGGCCGAGGCGGGGCCCCGTCCGCGACCTGCCCGTGGGGCGGGTCGGGATGGGCCGCGGCGTCGAGCCGGAGTCGCGTCCGCACGAGCCGGCGTCGGCGGGGCGGGCGGGGTGGTGGGGTGTCATGGGGCCTGTGCTTCGGCATCGGGGGAGCGGGAGGGTGACGTCGGTGCGGGGACGCTCTCGGCGCGCGCCGGCGGGAGGAGGCGGGTGGACCTACCGGATGAGGCCGAGGCGGGACACGGCGTCGGCGGCGAGCAGGAATCCGACGATCCCGAGCACCCAGCCGAGGACGTCGGCGGAGTTGCGGTTCATCCAGGCACCGAGACGGGAGAGCACGGGGTCGACGGCGCGGCGGGCGAGGAGGCGCAGGGCGAGGAGCACGAGTGCGGGCGCGATCATGACGGCGACGTATCCGCCGAGAAGGGTCGCGGTCCCCGCCGGCCCCGGACGTGCGGCGGTGATGAGCCCGATCGCCCCGAGGTAGGGGAGCATCGAGGCGGCCTCGACGAGTCCTGCCCCCAGGGCGGCACCGACGACGACGCTCGCCCGGGGCGGCCGGGTGTCGTCTCCGGTGAGGGCGGCCAGCCATCGCTCGCGCCGGGTGGGGGTGGCGGGAGCGCCCGCCGGAGCGCGCCGCTCCTGCCGCCGGCGGGTGGCGGGCCCGTCGACGAGGAAGCTCACGACGAACAGGGCGACGCCGATCGCGAGTTGCGCCCAGACGACCGGTGCGCTGTCCGCGACGCCGCCGAGCGCCCTGAGCGCCGTGTCGGCGCCGAGGACGAGCGCGATGCCGAGCACCCAGTAGAAGCCGGCGAGCACCCCCAGGTAGCTGAGAAACGCCGTGACGTGGACGCGGCTTCGGACGAGCAGGGCGACGGGGATGCCGAGGGTCCCGAAGCTCGTGCTGTCGACGAGGGCGAGGCCGGCGAGTGGCAGGAGGTGGAGGCCGGTCATCGGTGACGCCGCGTCCGTGAGGCGGGCGAGGGGTCGTCACTCCGGCTCGGCGTCCGACCCGCACTTGTTTTCACACAGGTGTGCTGAAACATGACGCCACGATGGCACCGATCTTTTCATGATGCAAGTGTGCGATTATGCCGATGTGCCGAAGATCGTCGACCATGCCGCCCGCCGCGAGGAACTCGCCCGCGCCGTGTGGCGACTGGTCGGGCGGGAGGGGATCGAGGCGGCGACGGTGCGGGGGGTCGCCGCGGAGTCGGGATGGTCGATGGGTGCCGTCCGGCACTATTTCGCGACCCACCGCGACCTGCTCGCCTTCGCCGGGGAGGTCATGGCCCAGCGCGTCGCCGATCGCGTGCTCGCCCTGTACGCCGAGGCCGACCCGCATGAGGGTGGCGCCTCGGATCGACGCTTCGAGCGGGGCTGCACGGCCTTGGAGCAGCTCCTTCCTCTCGACGAGGGGCGGCGGGTGGAGCTCGTCGTGTGGCTGGCCTACATGACCCGCGCGCGCACCGATCACCACCTCGACCGGTTGAGGCAGGACGGGTGGGTGGGGGAGCGGTTCATCTGCCGGACGGCGGTCGCCGACGCCCGCGGGCTACCGCTGCCGACCTCGGTCGAGGCCCGGCTCGATGCGGCGGGGGAGGCGCTGGTCGACCGCCTCCAGATCGGCCTCGACGGCCTGTCGCTCCTCTCGGCGACCTACCCCGAACGCTGGCCGGCGACGGAGGTGCGAGCCGCCGCCCGCCGTCTCCTCATGGAGACGCGCCCCGACCCCATCTCGGAATGTGGGGGATAGGTTGCGTGGCTATCTAGATAGGCATACTGTTCTCTCATGGCCGCACAGACCTGGCCCGGGGACTGGCTCCGGGGACCGCTCACCCTCGCGGTGATGCGGATTCTCGACGACGGGCCCACCTACGGCTACGCCATCGCCACCCGACTCGAGGAGAGCGGCTTCGGCACGATCAAGGGCGGCACCCTCTACCCCCTGCTCGGTCGGCTCGAGGTGGCGGGACACGTCGTCACGCGGTGGGAGCAGGGCGAGAGCGGGCCGGGCCGCAAGTACTTCGAACTCACGCCCGAAGGGCGTCTCGATCTGACCGAGAAGGCCGCACTCTGGCGCGAGTTCGCCCGCCACACGGCCGCGTTCATCGGAGGCACGTGCTCATGACCCTCTCCCAGCACAAGCGGTGGTTCGACGACATGGTCCTCGAACTGCGTCTGCGGGACATCGACGGCGCCGCGATCGGCGACGCGGTCGCTGCCGCCCGGGCCCACTGCGAGGACAGCGGCGAGACACCGACCCAGGCATTCGGCGACCCCCGTGAGTACGCCCGATCGTTGCCGTTCGGCGAGGGCCGGCAGGTCGACACCCCGGCGGGGGAGTGGGCCCGCGTGCTGGCCCCCGTCGCCGCCGGTCTCATCGGGTTCTCCCTGATGACCGGGGCCGTGCCCGCGGTCGTCCAGGGGCGGGACGTCGATGTCGTGTGGGGCGGGCTCGCCTCGGCGGCGGTGCTCATCGGGGCGACACTGCTCGCGATGCGCCACCTGCGCACCCTGCTGGAGAAGCCGGTGCGCGGTCTCCTCCTCGTCGGCGCACTCTTCGTCGTCCTCGTGCTGCTGCCCGTCCTGTGGTCGACGCCCGCCTTCGCCATGTCCCCCCTCGCGGCCGCGATCACCGGCGCCGTGGCGCTCGGCCTCTCGGTCGTCCTCGGCCGCCGGGCCCGCGATCTCGCCGACCCCGTCGTCGACCCGGTGACCGGGGCCGACCGGTACCCCTCCCGATTCGGCTTTCTTGCGAGGGCGTTCACCGGCGAGTGGATGTTCGTCACCCTCACCGTGCTCATCGGTGCGCTGCTCTGGGGTCTCGCGGTCCTCGTCCCCTGAGCGCGCCCGGCGTCGGGGCACTCCCTAGGCTGACGACATGGGTATGCGACGTGAGACCGACAGCATGGGCGCCCTCGAGGTGCCTGCCGACCGCTACTGGGGCGCGCAGACGCAGCGCAGCATCGGGAACTTCCCCATCGGCCGGGACACCTTCGTGTGGGGACGCTCGATGATCAGGGCGCTCGGCCACCTCAAGCTCGGCGCCGCCCGCGCCAACCGGGAACTCGGCGAGCTCGGCGCTCTCGACGACTCCGCGCTCGACGCGTTGGAGCAGGCCGCGCGCGAGGTCATCGACGGCGACCTCGACGAGCACTTCCCCCTCGTGGTCTTCCAGACCGGCAGCGGTACGCAGTCCAACATGAACAGCAACGAGGTCATCTCCAACCGCGCCATCGAGATCCTCGGCGGCGAGATGGGCAGCAAGTCCCCGGTCCACCCCAACGACCACGTCAACCGCGGTCAGAGCAGCAACGACACGTTCCCGACCGCGATGCACGTCGCGGTCGTCCTCGACCTCCACGAGTACCTGTACGACCAGGTCACGCGGCTGCGCGACGTCCTCGCCGCCAAGAGCGAGGAGTACGCCGACGTCGTCAAGGTCGGGCGCACCCACCTCCAGGATGCCACCCCGATCACCCTCGGCCAGGAGATCGGCGGCTGGGTCGCGCAGATCGACGCCGCCCTCGCCGGCGTCCGGCACGCGGAGGACGGCGTGCTCGACCTCGCCATCGGCGGCACCGCCGTGGGCACCGGGCTCAACGCCCACCCCCGGTTCGGCGAGCGGGCCGCGGCGATGATCGCCGAGCAGACGGGCCACGAGTTCCGCCAGGCGGGAAACCTCTTCGCCGCGCTGTCGGCGCACGACGCGCTCGTCGCCCAGAGTTCGGCCCTCCGCGGGCTCGCGATGGTGCTGATGAAGGTCGCGAACGACGTGCGGTGGCTCGCCTCGGGCCCCCGCAACGGCATCGGCGAGATCCGCATCCCGGAGAACGAGCCGGGCAGCTCGATCATGCCGGGCAAGGTCAACCCGACCCAGTGCGAGGCGATGACGATGGTCGCGACCCGGGTGTTCGGCAACGACGCGACGGTCGGGTTCGCCGGGAGCCAGGGCAACTTCCAGCTCAACGTCTACAAGCCGGTCATGGCGCACGCGGTGCTCGAGAGCATCCGCCTGCTCGGCGACGCGTGCGCGGCGTTCACCGACCACTGCGCCGTCGGCATCGAGCCGAACACGGAGCGCATCGAGGACAATCTCGCCCGCAACCTCATGCAGGTCACCGCGCTCAACCCGCACATCGGGTACGACAAGGCCGCCCAGATCGCCAAGAAGGCGCACAAGGAGGGCACGACGCTCAAGGAGGCCGCGATGGACCTGGGATTCCTCACCGAGGAGGAGTTCGACGCCTGGGTCGTCCCGCTCGACATGACCCACCCCCGCACCGTCGACGCCGCGGAGGGCTGACCCGTGGCCGACTCGATCAAGGACCCCGAGATGTACGAGGCGCTCCGCGAGGAGGGCAACTCCAAGGCCAAGGCGGCGGCGATCTCCAACGCGGCGGCGAACTCCTCCCGCGAGGAGGTCGCCCGCAAGGGCGGCGAGTCCGGGGCGTACGAGGACTGGACCGTCGATGACCTGCGGAAACGCGCCGCCGAGCTCGAGATCGACGGGCGCTCGAGCATGACCAAGGACGAGCTGATCGAGGTTCTGCGCGAGCACTGACCCGGGCGTGGGCGGCGTCTCCGGTGCCGGGATCGAGGGCGCCCCGGGGCTGACGGCGAGGGGGGTCTGCTCCCTAGGGTGAGGGCATGACGAGCTATGTCGACCGACTCCGTACGCAGAACGCCGCCGACTGGGAGGCCGCCGTCGGCCACCGCTTCATCGACGAGTTGCTCGCCGGGACGGTGGCCGACGACGTCCTCGCCCGCTACCTCGTCCAGGACTATCGGTTCTGCGACGCGTTCACGATGTTGCTCGGTCAGGCCTGCGCCTCCGCACCCGACCTGGCCGCCCGCCTGCCCCTCGCGCGACAGCTGGGATTCTTCGCCACCGACGAGAACACGTACTTCACCGACTCCTTCGACGCCCTCGGCGTGAGCGAGAAGGACCGCGTCGACCCGGACCTCACGCGGGCGACCCGTGACTTCGACGCCGTCATGCGGGAGGCCGTCGACGCCCGGTCCTACCCGGCGGTGCTCGCCGTCCTCGTCGTCGCGGAGCGCCTCTACCTCGACTGGGCGACCCGGGAGGACGCCGACCCGCTCGCGGCGACTCGTCCCGAGCACGTCGGGTGGGTCGATCTGCATCGAGGAGCGGATTTCGAGGCGTGGGTCGGCTGGCTCGAGGGGCAGCTCGACGCCCACGAGCCCCACGACGCGGCCGAGAGGAGGCGCGTCGAGACGCTCTTCGCTCGAGCCGTCACCTGCGAACGCGCCTTCTTCGACGCGGCCTACCAGCACTGAACGCCGCGCCGCCCCGGCGGGGGAGGAATCCCTGCCGGGGCGGCGCGTGTGTGCGCATGCGTCGTGCGACGAGCGCTCTCGTCACTCCGCGCCCGGGCGCGCCGTCCTGGGCGCGGCCGGGGCGACGTCGGCGGAGGAATCGGGAGCGGAGGTCGCGACCACGGCGGCATCCGCGTCACGGTCCCGTCGGGACGTCCCGCCGCCGGTGCCGGGCTCGGCCGTCGGGCTCGGCGGGCTCGCCGCGCGCTCGCGACGGTCGGCGACGAGGCTCGTGACCGTCGTGATCGTGAGAGCGGCGACGATGACGACGAGCGAGGCGAGGGTCGGCACGGTCGGCACCTCCGGCCACACGCCGTGGGCCCAGTGCAGGATGAGCTTGACCGCGATGAAGGCGAGGATGACCGCGAGGCCGTAGCCGAGGTGCCGCAGGCGGCCCAGTGCCCCCTCGAGGACGAAGTACAGCGCCCGCAGTCCGAGCAGGGCGAACGCGTTGGTGACGAACACGAGGTAGGGGTCGCCGGTGATGCCGTACACGGCCGGGACGGAGTCGACGGCGAAGACGATGTCGGTGCCGAGGATCGCGATCGCGACGAGACCGAGCGGGGTGAGCGCCCGCCGACCGGCCTCGCGGACGCTGAGACGGGGCCCGCGGTAGTCCTCGGTGACCGGCATGAGGCGCCGCGTAAACTTGACGATCTTCAGCTCGTCGACGTCGACGTCGTGACCGCCGTGGCGGGCGTCACGCAGGACGCCCCAGGCGGTGACGAGGAGGATGACCCCGAACAGGAGGAACATCCACGAGAACCGGGCGATGAGCGCGGCGCCGAGCGCGATGAAGATCGCCCTCAGGACGAGCGCGCCGATGATGCCGATGAGCAGCACACGCTGTTGCAGCGCCCTCGGTACGGCGAAGGCCGACAGGATGAGGATGAAGATGAAGAGGTTGTCGACCGACAGCGACTTCTCCACGAGATAGCCGGTGAGGTACTCCAGGCCGGTCTGGCCCCCGTAGGCGCGCCACAGCCACGCGCCGAACGCGAGCGGAAGGGCGAGGTAGAACGCGGACCACGCGAGCGCCTCCCGCATCGACACCTCGTGCGGGCGGCGCGTGAGCGCGATGTCGAAGAGGACGAGGGCGATGATCCCGCCGATCGTCACGAGCCACAGGGTGGGATCGGCGATCGACGTGATGGTGCCGGGCGGGGCGTCCGCGGCGGCAGAGATCGACAGGGGCATGGCTTCCTCGCATCGTCAACTCGGTGCGAGGTCTCCTTCACCCGCGACAGCGGGCGTGCGCCGGGTGGGACATCGATCCCACGCAATGACCGGCAGCACCTTGGTGAAGTACTCCCCTCGGTGTGCTCAGCGTAGGGAAACGGTGCGGGACGCGTCAACAAGGACGCTCGGCGCGCCGGAACCGTGAGACGCCGGCTGTGGCCGGTGTCTCGTGACCGCGTGACGGCGTCGGGATCAGCTCTCGGCGCGACCGCGGCGCCAGTAGGCGACGGCGTCGAGGAGGCGCCGATCGCAGCCTGCCGAGGTGAGCAGGTGGGTGCGCAGCGTCGTGACGGCGTCGGCCTCGGCGCCGACCCACACGACGACGCCGGGTCCGGCCGTGCGCAGGTGCGGCGCGAGCCCCTGCACGAGCTCTCCGCTCGCGCCGCCGTGCACCGAACGGAACCACCACGTGACCTCGGCGGTCGCCGAGGTGGGCAGGTCGAGGCGTTCGGCCTCGTCGGCCACCTCGACGTGCACCTCGGCGAAGGCCTGCGCGGGCAGCTGCGCGAGGATCTCCCGCAGCGCGGGGAGCGCCGTCTCGTCGGCGACGAGCAGGTAGCGGGTGTGGGCGGGATCGAGGTGGAACTTGCCCATCGGGCCGGAGAGGACGAAGTCGTCACCGGGGGAGACCCGCTCCACCCACCGCCCGGCCACCCCGTCGCCGTGACGGACGAGATCGATGGCGGCCGTGCCGGATTCGCCGTCGAGGTCGCACAGCGTGTACGTGCGCCGCTTGCGGCGGGCCGCCGAGTACTCCGCCGACGCGACGCCCTCGGGCCCGAACGAGGCACCCTCGGGAAGGACGATCGTCACGCGTTGGGCCGGGCTCACCGACTCGACGTCGACGAGGTCCTCGCTGTGGAACCGCACCCTTCGCAGCCTCGGCGTGAGGTCGACGACCTCGGTGACGACGCACACCCGCGGCGCACCCGAGCGCCGCTGCGGCCCCCGCGGGCCGACGGACTCACCAGGACGTGGCACGCGGCCTCCCCTCGTCGTAACCGGCCGTGCTCTGCAGGCCGACCCGGGCACGGGAGTGGAACTCGCCGATCGTGCGGGCACCGGCGTAGGTGAACGAGCTGCGCACTCCCGAGACGATGCGGTCGAGCAGGTCCTCGACGCCGCCCGCGTCCGGGTCGAGATACATCCGCGAGCTGGAGATCCCCTCCTCGAACAGGGCCGAGCGGGCGCGGGCGAACGAGGACTGTTCCTTGGTCCGGGCTCGGACCGCGCGGGCGGAGGCCATGCCGAAGCTCTCCTTGTAGGTGCGACCGTCGGCGTCGCGCACGAGGTCGCCGGGGGACTCGTACGTGCCCGCGAACCACGAACCGATCATCACCGAGGCGGCACCGGCCGCGAGCCCGAGGGCGACGTCGCGGGGGTACTTGACCCCTCCGTCGGCCCACACGTGGGCGCCGTTCTCCTTCGCCGCCGCGGCGCACTCGAGGACCGCGGAGAACTGGGGGCGACCGACGCCGGTCATCATCCGCGTCGTGCACATCGCGCCGGGGCCGACACCGACCTTGACGATGTCGGCACCCCCGGCGACGAGGTCGTGGGCCCCCTCGGCGGCGACGACGTTGCCCGCCGCGACCGGGATACGTCGGCCGGTGGCGGCCTCATGGGCGTCCCGCGCCCCGACGGCGGCGGCGAGGGCGTCGAGCATCTTGTCCTGGTGACCGTGCGCGGTGTCGACGACGAGCACGTCGGCCCCGCTCGCGAGGAGGCGCTCGGTGCGCCCCCGGACGTCGCCGTTGATGCCGACGGCCGCCCCGACCATGAGCCGACCCTCGGGGTCGAGCGCGGGGGCGTAGATGGCCGAGCGCAGGAGGCCGGTGCGCGTGAGAAGACCGACGAGACGCTCGTTCTCGACGACGGGCGCGAGACCGAGGTGGTGGGACTCGAGCGCGCCGTAGGCGTCGTCGAGGTCGACCCCGGCGGTGAGGGTGAAGAGGTCACGGCGCATGACGTCGGCGACGGTGGCGAACCGGTCGACCTCGTGGCAGTCCCGCTCGGTGACGAGCCCGATGGGGCGCCGGGCCGCGTCGACGACGACCGCGGACCGGTGCGCGCGCTTGCCGATGAGCGCGAGGACCGCGGCGATGGGTTCGCCGTCACCGACGACGACCGGCGTCTCGTACACCGGGTGTGCCCGTTTGACCCGGCCGATCGTCTCCTCGAGGGCGCCGATCTTGACGTCCTGCGGCAGGATCGCGACCCCACCACGACGCGCGATGGTCTCGGCCATCCGCCGCCCGGCGACCGCCGTCATGTTGGCGACGACGATGGGGATCGTCGTGCCGACGCGGTCCGGCGTGCGCAGGTCGACGTCGAGGCGCGAGGCCACCGACGACCGCGACGGGACCATGAACACGTCGCTGTACGTGAGGTCGTAGGCGGGCTGGGCGCCGTTGAGGAATTCCACGGGCGCCATCGTAGGAGCCGCCGTCGACAGCCTCGACGGCCCGGGTCGACACCGCGGGTCCGACGCCTGCCACGGCCGGGCGTGCGTCGGGCGGTGACGGGGCGCGAGGCTCAGGCGCCCTGGTGGTCCGCCCGCTGAGCGGCCAGCCACGCGGCCCCGATGATGCCCGCGTCGTTCCGCAGCGTCGCGGGGACGATGGGGGTGCGCAGATCGAGGAGGGGGAGGTACCGGTCGGCCTTCTTCGAGACGCCTCCGCCGATGACGATGAGGTCGGGCCACAGGAGGTCCTCGACGTGACGGAAGTAGCGCTGGAGGCGTTTGGCCCACTTCTCCCAGGAGAGGTCGTCCGCCTCGCGGGCTCCGTTGGAGGCGCGCTTCTCCGCGTCGTGGCCGTCGATCTCGAGGTGACCGAGCTCGGTGTTGGGCACGAGGGTGCCGTCGACGAACAGCGCCGAGCCGATCCCGGTGCCGAGGGTCGCGACGAGGACGGTACCCCGGACACCGCGGCCGGAGCCGTACTGCATCTCTCCCACGCCGGCGGCGTCCGCGTCGTTGAGCACGGTGACCTGGCGGCCGAGGGCCTCACCGAGGAGCGCACCGGCGTCCGTGCCGACCCAGTCCTTGTCGATGTTCGCGGCGGTGCGGACCACCCCGCCGGTCGTCACGGCCGGGACGGTGACGCCGATCGGGCCCCCGCCGCACCGGTCGTCGAACTCGGCCGCGATCTCCTTGACGATCTTGACGACGGCCTTCGGGGTGGAGGAACCGGGCGTCTCGATGCGGATGCGATCGGCCGCGAAGCTCCCGGCCTCGAGATCCACGGGCGCGCCCTTGATGCCGCTGCCGCCGATGTCGATGCCGAGCGGAAGGGGGCTGGCGGTCATGAGTCGTGACTCCTCGCGGTCGTGGACATGAGGCGAACAGAATAGGACGCCAGGGTGAAGAGACCGGCGACCGCCGTCGGCCGACGGGCTGACCCTGTCGCCCATCGATCCGCCTCGCACGGCGAATGGGCCTGTCGTTCAGGGGCGGTCGTCGACCGGCGCCGGGGACGGGGAGGGGCGACGGGTCCTGATTCCCGCGCGGGACCGCACTGACGTGGGCCCCGGATCGGACGGTGACCCGCTGCCGGGCGACCGGAGCGGGTCCTCAGGCGAGCGTGAGGACCTCGGCGCCGCGGTCGGTGACGAGGAGGGTGTGTTCGAACTGCGCCGAGCGGCGTCCGTCGGCGGTGACCGCGGTCCAGCCGTCGTCCCACTCGACGCAGTCGGGGGTGCCGAGGCTCAGCATCGGTTCGATCGTGAACGTCATGCCCGGCTCGATGACGGTGTCGTAGCCGGGGGCGGCGTCGTAGTGGGGGATGACGAGCCCGGTGTGGAACGCGGTGCCGATGCCGTGACCGGTGTAGTCGCGCACGACGCCGTAGCCGAAGCGCTTGGCGTAGCTCTCGATGACCCGTCCGATGACGTTGATCTGTCGGCCGGGCTTGACGGCCTTGATCGCCCGACGCAACGCCTCCTCGGTGCGCTCGACGAGCAGGCGGGACTCCTCGTCGACGTCGCCCACGAGGAAGGTCGCGTTGGTGTCGCCGTGGACGCCGCCGATGAAGGCGGTGATGTCGACGTTGACGATGTCGCCGTCGGCGAGGGGTCGGTCGTCGGGGATGCCGTGGCAGACGACCTCGTTGACGCTCGTGCAGCACGACTTGGGATAGCGGCGGTAGCCGAGGGTCGAGGGGTAGGCGCCGGCCTCGATCATCGACTCGTGGGCGATGCGGTCGAGCTCGTCGGTCGTCACCCCGGGGGCGACGGCCGCGCCGACGGCGCGCAGGGCCCGGGCCGCGACCGTGCCCGCGTGCCGCATCGCCTCGATGGTCGCCGCGTCCTTGATCTCCGAGCCGGTGTAGGGCTGCGGCGCGTCGCGGTCCACGTACTCCGGACGAGCGATGGAGGAGGGGACGCGGCGTCGCGGACCGACGCGGCCGGGGGTGAGGGCGGGGCTGGGCATGGGCACCACTGTAGGCACCGGTCCGCGGGCACCCTGCCACGGTGCCGTCCCGGGCCTCGGGAAGGCCGGGGATCAGGCCTCCGCGAGGGCGTCCGCGAACGCGGCGACGAGGAGGTCGACGTCGTCCTCCGTCGCGACGAGCGGCGGCGCCAGGCGGATGGTCGAGCCGTGGGTCTCCTTGGCGAGGACCCCTCGGGCCAACAGTCGTTCGGACATCGCCCGGCCCGACAGACGCCGCGGGTCGATGTCGACGCCCGCCCACAGGCCCCGGCAGCGACTCGCGAGGACACCCTCACCGACCAGGCCGGTGAGCCCGGCGTCGAGACGCGCCCCGAGGACGCGGGCCCGCTCCTGCATCTCGCCGGTCGCGAGGATGTCGACGACCTCGTGGGCGACGGCGCAGGACAGGGGGTTCCCGCCGAAGGTCGACCCGTGCGAGCCGGGGGTGATGACGTCCATGACGTCCCGGTCGGCGAGCACGGCGGAGACGGGCAGGAGGCCGCCGCCGAGGGCCTTGCCGAGGATGTAGACGTCGGGGACGACCCCTTCGTGGTCGCACGCGAAGAGTTCACCGGTGCGGGCGAGGCCCGACTGGATCTCGTCGGCCATCATGAGCACGCACGCGGCGCGCACCCCGGCGAGGTACCCCGGGGGCGGGATGACGACGCCGCCCTCGCCCTGGATGGGCTCGAGGAGCACCGCGACGACGTCGTCGGTGAGTGCCGCGGTGAGGGCGTCGAGGTCGCCGTAGGGGACGGTGACGAACCCGCTCGTGTAGGGCCCGAACCCGGAGCGGGCGACCTCGTCGGTGGAGAACGAGATGATCGTCGTCGTCCGGCCGTGGAAGTTGCCGCCCATCGTGACGATCGTGCCGCGGTCGGGGGCGACGCCCTTGACCTCGTGTCCCCAGCGCCGGGCGATCTTGAGGGCGGTCTCGACGGCCTCGGCGCCGGAGTTCATCGGCAGGGCGGCGTCCTTGCCGGTTAGCGCCGTGATCGCCTCGAGGAACGGCCCGAACCGGTCGTGGTGGAAGGCGCGTGAGGTGAGGGTGAGGGCGTCGAGCTGGGCGTGCGCCCGGGCGAGGAGCCGCGGGTGTCCGTGTCCGAAGTTGAGCGCGGAGTATCCGGCGAGGCAGTCGAGGTAGCGGCGGCCCTCGACGTCGGTCACCCACGCGCCCTCACCGTGGGCGAGGACGACGGGCAACGGGTGGTAGTTGTGCGCCGTGAACGTCTCGGTGAGGGCGATGTGCTCCGCGGTCGAGCGGGCGCGCTCGTCGGCGAGGGCGTGGGTGGTCATGGATCTCCTCGGGGCGCGTGGGCGGTGCTCAGGCGTGGACGATCGAGGGCGCGTCCTCGTCGGCGAGGTCCTTGCCCCTGGTCTCGGGCAGCGACCACACGATGGCGGCGGAGACGAGCAGCAGGGCGATGACGTAGATCGCGAACGGGTCTGCGAGTGGTACCTCGCGGCGAGGGCCGACTGCAGCAGACCGGCGGTGCCGCCGAAGATCGCGGTGGCGAGGGCCATCGGGAAGCCGACGCCGATCGTGCGGATGCGGGTGGGCACGAGCTCGGCCATGTAGGCGGGGCTGATGGCGCACGGCGCCGTGAGGAACGTGTAGGCGACCGCGAGGGTGATCGCGAGGCGTTGCCACGACCCGTCGATGAAGCCGAGCAGCGGCAGCGTCACGAGGGCCATGCCGAGGGTGCCGATGAGCATGACGGGGCGGCGGCCGATGCGGTCGGAGAGCAGACCCCACACCGGCAGCAGCGCGACGAAGAAGAAGTTCATCGCGAACCCGGTCCAGAGGGTCGCCGTCGGGTCGGCGCCGAGGACGGCGATCGAGTACCCGGAGACGACGACGAGGAAGAGGTAGTAGGACACGGTGAGGCCGGCGGTCATCCCGATGACCTTGACCGCGACGACACGCGACCGGACGATCTCGGCCCACAGGTCGACCTTGGGCCGGTCGGCGGCCTCGGCGAAGGTCTGCGTCTCCGGCATCCGGTAGCGCGTCCACACCGCCCACATCGAGCCGAGGAAACCCACGATGAACGCGATGCGCCAGCCCGAGGCGACCATGCCGCCGGCGCCGAGCCACGTGGACAGGAGCGCGGCCAGGAGGATGCCGAGGTTCGCGCCGAGGGTGCCGGCCGTGTAGATGAGCGTCGACCAGAGGCCGCGGCGGTCGGGGGGAGCGGCCTCGGCGAGGTAGGCCTGCGCGGCGGGCTGCTCGCCGCCGTGCGCGAGCCCCTGGACGAAGCGGCCGAGGAGGAGCAGGACGACGGCGAAGACGCCGATGAGCATGTGGCTCGGCGCGATCCCGATGATGAGCGACCCGACGCCGGCGAACGCCGAGGTGAGGATCATCGAGGTGCGACGCCCGCGGGTGTCGGCGATCCGGCCGAAGAAGAACCCGCCGATGGGCCGGGCGAGGAACCCGATGAAGAAGACCCACCACGTGTTCTGGAAGGCGTGGGCCGCCTCCGTGGAGGCGAAGAAGTTGGCGGCGAAGAACGCGGCGAACGTGCCGTAGATCGACCAGTCGAACCACTCGAGGGCGGTGCCGACGGCGGTCCCGACGAGGGTGTGGTCGTTCCTCTTGCCGGCCGAGTCGAGGCGGGGTGCGGGGGCGGTGACGGACATGGCGTCTTCCTTGTCGGGCGAGGAGGGCAGGGGGTGATCAGGCGTCGCGCGAGGCGGACGCGGCGAGGCGGCGCGTGGCGATCTCGGCGAGGACGCTCACTCCTGTGGGGATGACGGCGTCGTCGTAGCGCGCGTACGAGCTGTGGTTGAACGGCGCGGTGGCCGGGTCGAGCCCGGTGGGGGTGGCGCCCAGACCGATGAAGGTGCCGGGCACGGTGGCGAGGACGCGGGAGAAATCCTCGGAGCCGGCGAACGGGTGGGGCAGGTGGGTGAACCGCTCGGGGCCGAGGACGTCGGCGACGAGATCGGCGACGAAGTCGGTCTCGGCGGGCGTCGTGTGGGTGCACGGGTAGCCGTCGATGTGGGTGATCTCGGCGGTGAGTCCGTGGGCGGCGGCGATGCCGTTCGCGAGTGTCTCCGCCGCGTGGCGGAACTCGTCGCGGGTGCTCGTCGACCATGTCCGGACGGAGGCGGTGATCATCGCGTACTCGGGGATCGCGTTGGGGGCCTCGCCGGCGTGGATCGAGCCGACGCTCGCGACGACCGGGTCGAAGACGTCGAAGCGGCGGGTGATCATCACCTGCAGGGCCGTGACGATCTCGCAGGCGACCGGCACGGGGTCGAGGGCGCGCTGCGGCGTCGAGCCGTGCCCGCCCTTGCCGCGGACGACGACGGTGAGACCGTCGGCGGCGGCCATCATCGGGCCGCGGCGGCCGACGACCATCCCCTGGGGGAACCCGGCGGCGAAGACGTGCAGGGCGTAGGCGGCCTCGACGCGTCGTCCGGAGGCCTCGAGGACCCCCTCGCGGATCATGAGCGCGGCGCCGTCGTGCATCTCCTCGCCCGGCTGGAACATGAGGACGACGTCGCCGGCGAGCTCCTCGCGGCGGGCACAGAGGTCGTGCGCGACCCCGACGAGAATCGCCGTGTGCATGTCGTGACCGCAGGCGTGCATGAGGCCGGGGTTCTCCGAGGCCCAGACGAGCCCGGTCTCCTCGGGGACGGGCAGCGCGTCCATGTCGGCACGCAGGAGGACGGCGGGGGCGTGGCCGTCGGCGTCCCGCGTCTCGCTCCGGATCTCCCCGCGGCCGCGGATGACGGCGGTCACCGACGACAGGTCCTGCCCGAGGGTGATCTCGAGGGGGAGGTGGTCGATCGCGTCGAGCACCCGACGCTGGGTGCGCGGCAGGTGCAGACCCACCTCGGGGTCGGCGTGCAGTTCGTGGCGCAGTTGGACGAGTTCGCCGGGCGCCGTGGCCGATCCGGCGGCGCGGACCGTGTCCGAGAGCAGTGACATCGTCGGCTCCTTTGCTGACGTGCGGGGCGCCGGTGGGGGAGGCGCAGCTCGATGACGTGAAGTGTGCGAGTCCTCTCCCCGGCCGGGCCCGATTCGGCAGGATTGCCGCACGACGGTGCGAAGATCGACCGACATCGTTCACGGCGGGCTCGTCGCGAGGAGGAATCGTGCAGGGGTCGGGGCCTTGATCACGGCGGGAGACGTCCGTGGATGACGTGGATCGGGCGATCTGTCACGTCCTGCAGATCGCGCCGCGGCTGCCGTGGGTCGACGTGGGGGCCGTCGTCGGCATCAGCGCGACCGCGTGCGCGGCGCGATGGAAGCGGCTCACGGGTGAGGGGCTCGCCTGGGTGAGCGTGCAACCGGTGCGGACCGCCGGCGCGCAGACGACGGCCATCGTCGAGGTCCGGTGCGCCCCGGCGAACCGGAGGGCCCTCGCGAGGACGCTCGCGGCCGATGCGCGGATCGTCGGGCTCGACGAGTCGACCGACGCGGGGTTGTTGCTCGCGACCGTCATCACGCCCGATCTCGGCGGCCTCACCCGTCTCGTCCTCGACGACCTCGGGAGCTGTGGCGACGTGGCGGGAGTCGACGCCCATGTGGTCACCCAGGTGATCCGCGACGGCTCGGCCTGGCGTCTGGACGACCTCGACTCCGATCAGATCGCCGAGGCCGGCCGGCTCGACCGGTTGGCGCGCGCCGACCTCGGCCAGTGGGCGCCCCGGGGCGCGGCCCCCGCCCCCGCCGAGCCGCTCGGCCCCGAGGATCGCGCTCTCGTCGCGGCGTTGGCGCGCGACGGCCGGGCGTCGGTCGCCGAGCTCGCCCGCCGGACGCAGGGCACACCGGCGACGGTGCGCCGGCGCCTGGCCCGCCTCGTCGGCACCGAGACGATCCGGTTCCGGTGCGAGGTCGCCCACGCCGCCGCGGGCTGGCCGATCACCGCGATCTGGTTCGCCCGGGTGCCGCCCGCCGAGTCCGAACGCACCATCGCGGCGCTGGGATCGCTCGCCCACCTGCGTCTCGGGGTGCAGACCACCGGTGAGGCCAATCTCGTGTTCTCGGTGTTCAGCCGGTCGGTCGCCGGGGTCGCGTCGTTCGAGAAGGCGCTCGGGGGGAGCGTGCGGATCGAGGTACTGCGCTCGATGTTCCTGCTCCGCTCGGTCAAACGCATGGGCTGGATCGTCGACGAATCCGGTCGACGCACGGGCAGTCTCGTCGTTCCCGCCGTGGCGGAGGCGGCGGCGGGCCTACCTTCGGTCCCATGACCCACGACTTCGACCCCCCGACCGCCACGCCTCGCGACGCCCCGGCCACCCATCTGCGCTCGTGCCTCATCCGCGACGTGCGCCTCGTGCCGGTGGGCGACCGGGGCCGACGGGGTTCGGCGCGCGCGAGCGGCACGGAGACCGAGCCGTCCGAGGGACTCGTCGGCGTGCGTATCCGCGACGGGGTCGTCGAGGCCGTCGCCCCCGGCCTCGACGCCGACGGCCTCGAGGTCCACGACGGCGGCGGCCGCTGGGCGATGCCGGGGCTGTGGGACGCCCACGCGCACCTGGGGCAGTGGGTGCAGATGTCCGGGGTCGAGGAGGATCGGAACAGGATTGAACGCTAGGCGGGTGCTGGGCCGACCGCCTCGAGCAGCGGCTCGTGGTGTGGACGACCGCGATGCGCAGCGCCGCCTCCGGCTCGCCCGGGACGATCTGTCCGGCCGGCGTGACCTCGAGTTGGCCGGTGTCGAGGCGGACCCGCACGTGTGAGGTTCGGCACCACGCCGTTCAACAGCCAGGGCGCGCTCATCAGCAGGGCGACAGGAGTAGTCGGTCCGGTGCTTCCGAGGGGGCAAGGTGGGGTATGCGCGAGGCGATTACGTCTGCCCTGCGAGTGGAGTCCCGCAGTGAATCGCCCCGGGTCTGATGGAGGCTCTCAATCCTGGGAAGGATGATGAGAGT